>NZ_PDNZ01000019.1 GCF_003182595.1 Prosthecochloris marina | reverse complement strand
CGTATCGTTCGACGTGTCGCCGTCCGTATCCGTCACCGTAATACCGATGCTGTCAAGCACCGTGTCATTACCCGCAACACTGTGATCCAGCGTGTTGTCGTCCAGACTGTAGGTATAGTGCACCACACCGCCGCCCGTCGACGCGTTGGGCGTGTAACCGTTGATCACCAGCGTACCGTACTCGGTATCGATCGTGATGTTCGTCGTCGCGCTTGCCAACAGTTCCGACTCGCTGATCACCACATCGCTACCACTACCGTCAACCACCGTGATCGAACCAAGACCGTCCGGCGCCGTGATCGTGAAGCTGCTCGTCACCTCATCACTGTCACCAGGGTTGCTACCGTCTGCAAGACCCGCTTCGTACACCGTCTCGTCACCAGCACCACCAGAACCGTTGTTGTCCGGGATCACTATCGTCGTACCGTCATCCGAACCGTTGATCGTGATCGTCAGTGTCGTCGTGCTCTCATCGCCATCCGCATCGCTGATCGTGTACACGAACGTATCCGTCAGACTTTCCGTATCCGACAGACCCTGCACCAACGGGTTCGTGTTGTCCAGCGTATACGTGTAACTACCGTC
>NZ_PDNZ01000018.1 GCF_003182595.1 Prosthecochloris marina | reverse complement strand
GGGTCTGTTCAGAAAACTGTGTAAACAGCCATTCTTCATAAAGGTACTCTTCCCTGGAATTTAATGGAAAGCTGATTGATCACAGCAGCCCAATTTCTCACCGGCATTGTCCATTTTTTAGCGATGTTCTGCATGGCCAGATACATCAGCTTTATGATCGATTCGTCGTTGGGAAAAGCTCCCTTGGTTTTTAGGACTTTGCGTAGTGACCGGTTCAGGGATTCTATAGCATTGGTCGTATAGATGACCTTGCGTAAGTCTTTAGGGTACTCAAAGAACGGTGTAATACGATCCCAGTGCCGACGCCACAGTTGGCCAACCATAGCATATTTGTCATCCCATTTCTCTTCAAAAGCCTGCAAAGCCAGTTCAGCGCCTTCGAGGGTATCTGATCCATAAATGCGTTTCAAATCGGCACACAGTTCCTTACGATCCTTCCATGGGACATATTTTGTCGAGTTACGAACCATATGCACAATGCAGAGTTGGACCTCCGTTTGAGGGAAAACCGCTTCAATGGCATCTGGGAAGCCGGTCAGTCCATCAACTGCTGCAATAAAAATATCTTGGGCTCCCCGGTTTTTCAGCTCGGTCATCACGCCAAGCCAGAATTTTGCTCCTTCGTTCTGGGAGAGCCACAGCCCCAAGAGTTCTTTCTGCCCTTCCATGGTAATGGCCAAGGCTAGGTAAACGGCTTTATTACTGACCTTACCATCCTCTCGACTCTTGACGACAATGCAGTCGAAATAGACAATGGGATACACATTCTCAAGGGGGCGGCTCTGCCAAGCCCGGACATCATCAAGCACGGCATCGGTGACGCTACTGATCAACGCTTCCGAGACATCAACATCGTAAAGCTCCAGGAGCATCGCCTGCATATCCCGGACACTCATGCCGCGAGCATACATGGCAATAATTTTCTCGTCAAAGCCTTTGAAGCGTTTCTGGCGTTTCGGGATCAGCTGCGGTGCAAACGTGCTGCTACGGTCACGGGGTGGGGTGATTTCCAGCGGGTCGTTATCGACAATGATGGATTTCTTTCCGTGTCCGTTTCGTGTATTTCCTGTACTGGGCTTGATCAATGCATGTTTCTGATAGCCGAGATGGTCATCCATTTCGGCTTCTAGTGCCTCTTCGATCAATCGCTTTTTAAGCTGGTCAAGCAAACCTCCTTTATCGAACAAAGCTTGTGGACCGCCGCTCTCCTGAATAAGCTGATCGATCAGGGCCTTCTGGGATTCTGGAATCTGGTCTTTTTTTCTGGTCATAGCTGTTCTCCTTTTTACATGATAGGAAACTATGACCGTTTACACACTTTATCTCACAGACTC
>NZ_PDNZ01000017.1 GCF_003182595.1 Prosthecochloris marina | reverse complement strand
CAGGTGGTGATAGTGCTGATGGCGCTGATATTGATGGTGATCGCCTATATCGTGGAGCGGATGATAGCGTTGAACAAAGCGTCGGGCAAAGGAAACATCCCGGAGTTCGTCAAAGAGCTGAAGCAGGAAGTCGAAGAAGGCCGAGTGGACACGGCGATCGCCAAATGCGATGAGCACCAGAGTTCGGTAGCGGCAGTGCTGCGGTCGGTGTTCAAACGGTACCAGAGCTTGGAACGCCATCAGATCACGGATCGAGAGAAGAAAATCAGCGAGATGGAAAAAGCGGTCGAAGAAGCGACGACGATGGAGCTGCCGCTGCTGGAAAAAAACCTGGTAGCGATCTCGACGATCGCGTCGATCTCGACGATGGTGGGATTGTTCGGAACGACGCTGGGCATGATCCGAGCCTTCACGGCGATGGCGACGACCGGCGCGCCGGATGCGGTAGCGCTGTCGTTAGGGATTTCGGAAGCGCTGTTCAATACGGCGTTGGGAATAGTCGGTGGTGTGATGGGCATCGTGACGTACAATGTGTTCACGAGCCGTGTGGATCGCTTCACCTATCTGATAGATGAAGCGGCGTTTTACATTATCCAGACATTGGGATCGGAAACGGAATAAGAGAGTATGTCGAAAGTCAAGAGCAAACGGATCGGTTTTCACATCGACATGACGCCGATGGTGGATGTAGCGTTTCTGCTGCTGACGTTTTTCATGCTGACGACGAAGTTTCGTCCGCCGGAACCGGTGCAGATCGACGTACCGATGTCGCATGCGGAGCAGAAATTGCCGGAGACGAAAATCCTGACGGTGAGTGTGAGTGAAGCGAACCGCTATTACATGGGAGTTTCGTCGCAGAAAACCCGAGAGGCGTTGTTCAAGCGGATTATCGAGCCTCGCTTGATCGCATCCGGAATGAGTGGTCAGGCGGTAGCCGATTCGCTGGGGAGTTTCAGGCTGATGGAAAGCTTTGAAGTGAGGAAAGACGAGTTGAAGCAGTATATCGAAGAGGCGCGGTATACGGATCGAGAGATGCGCCCGGTAGTCAAGGCGGATGTCGCAGCGGACTATGAATCGGTGGACCATGTATTGAAACTGTTCAAGAGTGTGAACATCCTGACGTTCAATCTGGTGACGTCGCTGGAGAAGGAGGGCCGGTAATATGGGCATGGTCGATTCACCGAATGGAGAAAGCCGGGGACGTCGAGCGAGACAGAAGCGGAAACGTATCGGCTTCCATATCGACATGACGCCGATGGTAGATGTCGCGTTTCTGCTGTTGACGTTTTTCATGCTGACGACGACGTTCAGCCGGGCGAACACGATGGAGATCAATATCCCGCCGGAAGAAACGGAAGTGAAGATAGCCGAGCTGAATGTGATGACGGTTCGCATAGTCGAAGAAGGACGAGCGTACTGGTCGATAGGCGAAGCAGTGCCGCAAGAGATCGCGATGTATGACGAAGCGGAATCACCGGTGCTGAGTGCCGGGCTGCGAAAGTTGCTGCGGGAAGAAACGCGTAAGAACAATAAGCTGGTGATCGTGGTGAAACTGAGTGGGAAGGCGAAATACAAAAATCTGATCGATCTGATCGATGAGTTCAACCTGCTGAAGATCGATCGATTCAGTCTGGATGACTTCACGTCGGAGGATGAAGCAGCGATAGTGGTGCAGAGAAAGTCGGAAGACGAGAGCAGGGAAATCTAGAGAGAGAAGCAGTGGGAAAACAGTACGAAAAGGTGCATCGCCATGCGTCGAGGACGAGGCGGAAGTTGTCGTTCGGCGAAGAGTATCTGGATACGGAGCGAGTACGGGGAATACAGTATGGAACCCTGATGCTGAGGAAAGAAAGTCATCTGTATCTGGGTCACGGCGTAGCCGTGGCGGTAGGGATGCTGCTGGTGTTCTGGGTGATCAGTGCGAACTGGGGTTTGTTGACGAGTTGGACCGGTATATTCGGCAAAGAAGAAGAGCGAATCATCAGTTACATAGGAATCCCGAGTGTGACGCAGCTGCCGCCGCCGCCGTTGATCGAGAAGCCGAAGCCGGCCCAGCCAAAGCCGAAGGTGCAGCCGAAAGTGGAGAAGCCGCCGAATGTCGGCAAGATCAAAAAAGTCAAGAAAGAAGAAGCGCCTCCGGAACAGACGCTCGCGACGCAGCAGGAGATCAGAAAGGCGATTCATCAGCCACAGGGTGTCGAGGGCGGTATCGGGGAC
>NZ_PDNZ01000016.1 GCF_003182595.1 Prosthecochloris marina | reverse complement strand
AAAAGAAACAGTTGTGTCAGGCCGAAGAACAGCAGAGAAGAGCGTAGAAGAAAGGGGAGGTATTTCGTTTTTTGCCGCTCGTATAGGTAAATTGTTGTTGGCCAGCAGTGGAATCGGCAATCATCATCAAATTCAAAACGGTATGGCAAATTCTGACCCGAACTGTCTTTTCTGTAAAATCGTGAGCGGTGATATTCCCGCCGATATTGTCTATCGCAATGAGCATGTCCTTGCTTTCAGGGATATCAACCCCGCTGCCCCGCAGCATCTTTTGATCATCCCTTTAAAGCATATTGCATCCCTGAATGACCTCGTCGGAGACGAGGATACCATCATTGCCGGGCAGATCATGCAGGCCGCGAAGGTTGTTGCGAAAGAGGCTGGAATTGGGGAATCAGGCTACCGGCTTGTCTTCAATACCGGCCCGGATTCTCTACAGAGCGTTTTTCACATTCACGGTCATCTTATCGGTGGGGAAAGAATGGGGTGGCCTCCATTTCCGGGGGCTTCGGTTGAGCATGGGTGATTGCTGATCGGAGGGCGCGCTGACAGCAAGCAAAAAAGTTTTTTCGCCTGTACGGATTCGGGTAGGTACTATTGATTCAGTGAGTCAGCTTTAACGAGGAGAGTGACCTATGAATACACGCAATGATGCATTTGGTGTTGTCAGAAAGCTGAATCTTTCCGATGGAGAGGTACGTTATTACTCGCTCGAGGCGATCGAGTCGAAAGGCCTCGGTGCTGTTTCAAGCCTGCCTAAAACCGTCAAGGTGCTGCTTGAAGCTGTTCTGCGTAACGTAGACGGGTATTCGGTTCGAGAGGACGACGTTGCCGCCCTTGCAGGATGGAATGCTCAAACCCCGGCGGTTTCGGAAATTCCGTTCAAGCCTGCCAGGGTTGTTCTTCAGGACTTTACCGGGGTTCCTTCCGTTGTCGATCTTGCCGCTCTCAGAGAAGCCTGCCGGAAGTTTGGAAAGGACCCTGCCAATATCAATCCTCTCATTCCCTGCGATCTGGTCATCGATCATTCGGTCCAGGTCGATTATTATGGATGCTCAGATGCTCTGGAAAAAAATCTCGGCAAAGAATTCGAGAGAAATTTCGAGAGATACGCGTTTCTGAAATGGGGGCAACATGCGTTTGATGATTTCCGCGTCGTTCCTCCCGGAACAGGAATTGTTCACCAGGTTAATCTCGAGCATTTTGCAACTGTAGTCCGACGGAGCGAAGGTATGGCTTTCCCGGATTCCCTTGTCGGCACAGACAGTCATACAACCATGATTAACGGTCTTGGGGTGCTCGGATGGGGGGTGGGAGGAATTGAAGCTGAAGCGGTGATGCTCGGTCAACCGATTTACATGCTCCTGCCGAAAGTGGTTGGTTTCAGGCTTACCGGGGAACTTGGTGAACGGGTCAATGCCACTGATCTGGTACTTACAGTGACCGAAATTCTCCGCAACGAAGGTGTTGTCGGTTGTTTCGTCGAATTTTTCGGTTCCGGCCTGAATAGTCTTTCTCTGCCGGACAGGGCGACCGTTGCGAACATGGCGCCGGAATACGGGGCGACGGCAGGATTCTTTCCTGTTGATGGCGAGACGCTTGATTATCTCGCCATGACAAACAGGCAGGAGCATGTCGAGGTGGTCGAGCGTTACAGCAAGGAGCAGGGATTATGGCATGACTATGGTCGCGAGACAAGGTTCAGCAAAGTTCTGGAGCTTGACCTCGGAAATGTTCGTTCCTCCCTTGCCGGTCCGAAGAGACCCCAGGACAGAATTGATTTCAGGGCGATGCAGTCCCAGTGGAAAAGGGATGTATACACCGTTTATGGAAAACAGGCAGCCAACGGGGGCAGCAACATGTCTTCAGAAGGAGGGATAGCACAGCAGGAAAGTGTTGATCCCGGAAGGTACGGCATCGAGGCTGCGATGGACGGAAAGATATTCAGTCTTCAGCATGGAGATGTTGTTATCGCTGCCATAACATCCTGTACCAATACCAGCAACCCTGCAGCGTTGATTGCAGCGGCTTTGCTTGCAAGAGCTGCCCGAGCAAAAGGTTTGACGGTAAAGCCCTGGGTGAAAACCTCGTTTGCACCAGGTTCCAGAGTTGTTATCGACTACCTTCAGGCCGAGGGGTTCATGGAAGACCTCGAGGCTCTCGGTTTTGCCAATGTTGGTTTTGGTTGTACAACCTGTATAGGCAACTCCGGACCATTGCCGGAAGCGGTTGCAGAGGCTGTCCGCAAGGGTGATCTGGTTGTCGCAGGTGTACTGTCCGGAAACCGTAACTTCGAAGGCAGGATCAATCCTCTTGTGAGGGCGAATTACCTTGCCAGCCCTCTGCTGGTTGTGGCCTATGCGCTTGCCGGTACGGTAAACTTTGATTTTGACAGTACACCGATCGGTACGGACTATGAGGGATGCGACGTCTACCTCCGTGACCTCTGGCCTGATGATAGCGGGGTTGAAAAACTGGTTGACACCATTATCCGGCCTGAGTATTTCAAAGAGCGCTACGCCGAAGTGCATCTCGGTACGGAACAATGGCGCTCGATTCGAACAACGGAGCAAGAACTGTATGAATGGGATCCAGCTTCAGGGTATATAAAAGAACCACCCTTTTTCCAGCGGATAGGTTCTCAGCCGGCTCGCCTGCAACCGATCACCGGAGCGCGTTGTCTCGCGCTGTTCGGAGACAGTATCACGACGGATCACATCAGCCCTGCAGGTGCGATTCAGCCTGATCAACCGGCCGGGAAGTATTTGCTGAAGAACGGCGTGGATGTGAAGGACTTCAACAGTTTTGGCTCGAGAAGGGGGAATCATGAGGTGATGATGCGGGGAACATTCGACAACATCCGCGTCAGGAACAGGCTGGCTCCAGAAACCGAGGGCGGTTTCACCACCTGTTTTGCCTCATCTGATGCAGAGCCGCAAATCATGACGATTTTCGATGCATCCCTGAAGTATAGGGAGGAAGGGGTCCCTCTTGTTGTCATTGCCGGAAAGGACTATGGTATGGGCAGCAGTCGTGACTGGGCGGCTAAAGGGACATGGATGCTCGGGGTACGAGTGGTCATTGCAGAACGTTTTGAGCGTATACACCGTTCCAACCTTGTCGGCATGGGTGTGCTGCCTTTGCAGTTCCTGCCCGGCCAATCTCCCGCTGCGCTTGGTATTTCAGGCAAAGAGGTTTTTGATATTGTTCTTGATGAGACGCTTGAACCGGGTTCGGCTGTTTCCGTGACCGCAAGGGAGCTCCGGAGTGGTCGGAAAACCGGTTTCAGTGTGCTTTGCCGAATCGATTCCACCGTCGAGATCGACTACTACCGTAACGGAGGGATTCTGCACACGGTTTTGAGGAAAATTGTGGGCAAGTGAACCCCGACCGTCAGCTCTTTGTTATTCCTATGAACGGCTCTTTTTTCAAAAAGAATTATTCTTATATTTGTTTTCCTATTGATAATTGATCTAAATAAGTGCTCTTGGCTTTTTTTAGGAGAAATATTTGAAGCATGCTGTTGTCTGATCTGAAAGTTGGAGATAAAGCGGAAGTTACGGGACTGCTGGTTGAAAGCGGCGTCAGGAGAAGAATTCTTGATATGGGGCTTGTAAAAGGCGTCCGTTTTAAAGTGTTGCGTGTTGCCCCGCTCGGGGATCCGATTGAAATTGTTTTCAAGGGAGTTTACCTCACACTGAGAAAAAATGAAGCTGCCGGGGTGCAGGTTGAAAAGACAGGGGAAGTGGGTGACGGAAGGCCTATGGGGAACCAGAGAAGCCGGTGGAGGTTCGGGAGTTAATCCATGAGAGATCTGAAAGAAGTAAAAGTTGCTCTTGCGGGTAATCCCAACTCAGGTAAGTCCTCTCTTTTCAATGCACTGACTGGTTCTCACCAGAAAGTTGGAAACTTTTCCGGTGTAACGATAGAAAAATATGAGGGTTATGTCGATTACGGGGGGTACAGGATACGGGTCGTCGATCTTCCCGGAACCTATTCACTGACGGCGTATTCTCCGGAAGAGCTGGTTACAAGAAACTACCTGATTGAAGACGTTCCGGATATCGTCATCGATGTGGTCGAAGGACCGAATCTCGAGAGAAATCTGCTGCTCACCACCCAGCTTATGGAAATGGAGGTTGAGCTTCTGGTTGCACTCAACATGTTCGATGAGGTGGAGGCACAGGGAATCGATATCGATGTCAAACAATTGCAGCGTCTTCTGGGTTGCCATATCGTACCGACTTCTGCGAAGAAAAAACAAGGTCTGGATTCTTTGCTCGATCATGTTATCCGGATTTACGAAGGAAACATCGAGATAAGGAAAAACAAGCTTGCCTTCAGACCTGAAGTCGACAGTGCTATAGAAGAGATAACACAACTGCTTGCTCATGAACCTGAGCTCGGCAAATATAACCTTCGATGGCTCGCAATCAAGCTGCTGGAGAACGATAAAGAGGTGTACAATCTGGTTAGGCAGTATCCTGTCTGGGTAAAAATCGAACGGGCACTTCAGCATGCTATACAGGAAACCGAGGCGGTTTACAAGTCAGATCCGGAAATCAGTATTACCGAAGACCGTTATGCGTTCATACGTGGTGCCATGCAGGAATGCGTGAAGCAGCGCCGTGAAAAAAAGCAGTCGCTTACGGACTATATCGATCTTGTTGTGCTGAACCGGGTACTTGGGCTCCCGATTTTCCTGTTGGTGGTGTGGGTGATCTTCCACATGACATTTACTCTCGGAACGCCGATAATGGATTGGCTGGACGCCCTTTTCGGCATGCTTGCCGAGAGTGTTTCTCCTTTGCTCCCGAATGATACGCTGAGGTCCGTACTCGTTGACGGAGTGATTGCCGGAGTGGGTGGCGTGCTGATCTTTCTGCCGAACATTATCCTGCTCTTTATCGGCCTTTCGTTTCTCGAGGCATCAGGGTATATGGCCCGTGCAGCCTTTGTCGTCGATAAGGTTATGCACCGTTTCGGGTTACACGGGAAATCCTTTATTCCGATGATTACCGGGTTCGGCTGTTCGATTCCGGCAATCATGGCTACGCGGACGTTAAAAAGCCGCTCCGACCGGCTGGCGACAATCATGATTATTCCTTTTATGAGCTGTGGCGCGAAACTTCCGGTCTACGTGCTCTTGGCCGGTGCTTTTTTTCGGCCGGCGGTTGCGGCAAATGTGATGTTCGGTATTTACATGCTCGGAATCATTATCGGTTTGTTTTCAGCTCTCATCATGAAAAAGACCATTCTGAAAAGCGAGTCGGAACCTTTTGTCATGGAGCTGCCCCCTTATCGCTGGCCGAGCCTGCGATCCGTTCTGGTACAAGCGAAGACCAAGGCCATGATGTATCTCAAAAAAGCCGGAACGATTATCCTCTTTGCTGTGCTTCTTATCTGGACGTTCAGCAACTATCCGAAAAATCCCGAACTCGATGCCGGGCTCGAGCGTCAGATTGCTGAAATAGAGCAGACAATCATCGATGAAGAGCAGAAAGAGCGGGCGATCATCGAGGCTGAAAACAAGGTCAACGCCAGTCAGCTTGAATATTCAATTGCAGGCAGGGCGGGAAAACTGCTTGAACCGGTCATACGTCCCCTTGGTTTTGATTGGAGGATCGGGGTGGCTCTGGTGACAGGGCTTGCTGCAAAAGAGGTTGTGGTATCGACGATGGGAACGATCTACTCTCTTGGCGAGGCTGATGAGACATCGCCGGAACTGAAAACCATTCTCAAGAACGATCCCGGTTTTGATGAAGCGACAGCTTTGAGTCTTATGGTTTTTGTACTGTTGTACATCCCCTGTGTTGCAGCTGTCAGTGTCATGAGAAAAGAGATCGGGGAGTGGAAAGCGGTTGCTATCTATGGTGCTTATGCGTTGACGGTGGCATGGATCTTTTCATTCATTACCTATCGTCTGGCTCACCTCCTGCTGTAGGAGCACCTCTATTAATTTGTTTTGCGCAACCTGATTACTTCGTTAGGCGGTGCTCGAAGTCCTCATGTATTGGTATACACTCCGGTTTCTGCGCGCCGTCCGCCTCGTACTCATTTGCTCACGACAATGAATAGAGATGCCATGAGGATTATTTAATGAGCTAATTACTATCAAACCTTTGGGGACGGAACAGGGTAAGGAGATTGTTTCTGTTGCGGCAGCTTCCAGAATACTATCTTTCTTCTGCAGGCTTCTCCTGTTCCTCTCCGTTGTCGATTTCGACAAGGCCGTTTTCCTCGGCGCGGGCGATGATGTCATCGATACTCATCCGCATGTCCACTGGCGAGCCGTCAACCATGCGCAGGGTAACCAGCGGATGCTTTGCCTGATGCTCTTCCATTACTTCCTGCCAGTGTTGCTGAATCGAGGGATCAAGTTGGCCCCATGCCTGCCTTCCTCTGCATTTCGGAAACTTTGAGCATCC
Source organism: Prosthecochloris marina (assembly GCF_003182595.1). Taxonomy (NCBI): domain Bacteria; kingdom Pseudomonadati; phylum Chlorobiota; class Chlorobiia; order Chlorobiales; family Chlorobiaceae; genus Prosthecochloris; species Prosthecochloris marina. Next base: position 2,473 of record NZ_PDNZ01000016.1, on the reverse strand, counting down.
AAGCCACAGTCCTCTTTTGCCGGTTCTCAGGTAAAGCGGTGCCCCGCATTTCGGACAATCGAGATCAGTTTCAAGGGGCGGTGTCTTTGGCGGTTCGATTTTTCTTTGTTTGTCGAGCTTCAGTATGGTGTTGCATTTCGGGTAATTCGTACAGGCAAGAAACGGCCCAAACCTACCGTTTCGCAATACCATTCTGCCGTTGCTGCAGCCGGGGCATCGTATGCCGGTTTCCGTTGGGCGAACTTTTGCCGAAGCTATCGGTTTGATGTTTCTGCATGACGGGTAATTGGAACATCCAAGAAATTTTCCGCTGGCAGTCCACTTTATCACCATCTTTCCTTTTCCGCATTTGTCACAGGTTTCGGCATCGTGGTTCTGCGGGAGAAGGGGATCGTTTTTTCTGACGCTCAGTGCGGTTTCAAGAGGTCTGTAGAAGCTGTCGAGGACCTCTTCATAGTCATCTTCTCCGGTGGCGACCTTGTCAAGCTCATTTTCCATGTGGGCTGTAAACTTGACATTGAATATATCCGGGAAGTTAGCAACCAGAATGACCGAAACATCCCTGCCGAGTTCAGTCGGGATGATCTTTTTCTTCTGCAGCTCGACATAGCGTCGATCCTGGAGTGTCGAGAAGATACCGGCATAGGTAGACGGGCGTCCAATGCCGTAGTTGTCAAGTTCCTTGACGAGGCTCGCCTCGGTATATCGGGCTGGTGGCCGGGTGAAACTCTGTTTTTTCTCCAGGTCGTCCAGATTCAGCGTTTCATTGACCGAGAGTTTTTTGGGAAGCTGAACGATCTGCTCTTTTTCCTCGTCGTCGCGTGTAGATTTTCTCGCTTCGTAATCGAGCTCTTTCTGCTCGTTGTATACTTTCAGGAAGCCGGGGAAAAGCACCTTGCTGCCGCTTGCGCGGAACAGGAACTGTTGCTCGTGATCGGAGACTTCAACGCGAGTCTGTTCTATCTTTGCCGGAGCCATCCGTGATGCAAGAAATCTTTTCCAGATAAGAGCGTACAGTTTGAACTGGTCAGGAGAAAGGAACTGCTTCATGGTATCAGGTGTGTGTGAAACCAGAGTGGGCCTTATGGCTTCATGGGCATCTTGCGTTTTTTTGCTGTTTTTCGCTGCTTTCGTTCCTCCTGTATACTCGGTTCCATACTGCTGAGTGATATACCTCTCCGCCTGTTCGACCGCTTCCGAGCTGATTCTTGTAGAATCGGTTCTCATATAGGTGATCAAACCTGTAGCACCTTCTGCACCGATTTCGATTCCTTCGTAAAGCTGCTGTGCGATACGCATGGTTTTTTTCGACCCGAATCCAAGCTGATTCGATGCAGCCTGCTGCAGAAGTGAGGTCGTGAACGGCAGGGGAGGTTTACGTTGCTGGAGTTTCGGGGTGATTGCCGCTACCCCATATATTCTCGAAAGGATGGCCGAAGCGGTTTTTTCAGCTTCTTTCCCATTGTTGATTTCGGCCTTGTTCCCGTTTATTTTAACCAGCTTTGCCGAGAATGTTTCCCCTGTCGCCGTCGTGAAATCGGCAATGATGGTCCAGTACTCTTTCGGCTGAAATTTTTCAATCTCGTTTTCGCGTTCACAAATCAGTCTGAGGGCGACGGACTGTACTCTTCCGGCTGACAATCCTCGCAGCACTACATTCCAGAGAAACGGGCTTATTTTGTAACCGACGATTTTGTCAAGACCCTGACGGGTTTGCTGTGAACGGACCAGGCGGTAATCTATTTGATGAGGATGCTGAATTGCCTCGACAATGGCCTTTTTGGTTATCTCGTTGAACAGGACACGGTGAACGGGTTTACGGGTAAAGTCAACCTCGTTTGCGATATGCCAGGCAATAGCTTCCCCCTCACGGTCGGGGTCTGTAGCGATGAGAATGTCGCTGGCTTCTCCGGCAAGCTTTTTCAGCTGCCTGACTACTTTTTCTTTACCGGCGATAACTTCATAGCGAGGCTCGTAGTGGTTGTCGAAATCCAGACCGATCTCCTTTTTAGGCAGATCCTTGATATGGCCGACCGATGCAAATACCATGTAATCTTTTCCAAGATATTTGTTGATGGTTTTGGCCTTTGACGGGGATTCGACAACAATAAGTGTTTTGTCTTTTGCTGACGAGGTTGCTGAAGAAGAAGCCATTGAGAAGCCTTACAGGTGATAAAAAGGTTTCATTGAAAGCACTCTACGATGTAATAGAGCCACACCGAACTTTGGAAAAGATAGGGGTTGGATTGCAAAAAACAAATTTTGCTGAGCGGAGTGCCGCTGCAGATGTGTAAAATGATAAGGGATAAAAATTACTTTTTATACTTCATGAGAGGTAGGATGTTTCTGTTATTGATTGTTGTTTCATCCATTGAAGGAAAATGAATCCACTGTCGGAGTCTGTGAGATAAAGTGTGTAAACGGTCATAGTTTCCTATCATGTAAAAAGGAGAACAGCTATGACCAGAAAAAA
>NZ_PDNZ01000015.1 GCF_003182595.1 Prosthecochloris marina | reverse complement strand
TTGCGGGTAATGACACGGTGCTTGACAGCATCGGTATTACGGTGACGGATACGGACGGCGACACGTCGAACGATACGTTCGATATCGAGATTGTTGATGACGTTCCGAGCGCTACTGGCAACACGGTCGTTGGTTATGTCGAGGAGGAAGCGCTTGAAGGTGGTAACCAGGACAGTAATGATGTTGCCGGCATCAATGGGGACGGAGATGGTAACAATGCGGTTTGGCAAGGCAGTTTGAGCGACTTGTTTCTGGTAGGTGCGGATCAACCGGGTGTCTATGGAGTCAATACTGATACGGATGATTTGCCGGATGATCTTTCATCCGCAGGTGTTGCGGTTAAGTACGATGTTGCGGACAACATGTTGACGGCATATGCCGATGAAGACGGCAACGGTATATTCAATGCAGGTGATCGTGAAGTGTTCACACTGGAAGTCGATGAGACAACAGGTGCCTATACCTTTACGCTCATGGACCAGTTGGATCATCACGATGTTTCCTCTGCCGATGATATCGAAATGTCGTTGGACATTGACCTGTCCAGTGCTGTAGTTGTGCAGGATGGGGACGGAGACGAAGCTCGGCTGGATGGTGGGAGTCTGGTCATTACGGTGCAGGACGATATCCCTGCCTCGAATACGCTGGACGAAACTTTTGCTGCAAAACCGATCGATACCAACCTGGTTATCGTTATTGATGTTTCGGGCAGCATGGGTAATACTGTTAACGGAAAAACCCGATTGGAGATAGCCCAAGAAGCTGTGAAAAATCTTATCGATGAGTACGACAAGATCGGCGATGTAAAAGTACAGATCATAACGTTTTCATCCGGGGCCGGATTGCAAACCTATAACGGCGATGTTTGGCTTGATCCTGACGAGGCAGAAATTGTTATTGATGGACTATCTGCCAATGGCGGCACCAACTATGATGCAGCGTTGCAGGAAGCAATGGATGCATATGGAGAGAGTGGAAAGCTTTCAAATCCGCAGGCGCAAAATGTGCTGTATTTTATGTCGGATGGCAATCCGACAGTTCCTTCCTGGACGGCTTATTATAGTGACGTACAGCATGGTGGCGGCGCCGGGAACACTACAGAAAGGGAGGATGGAATACAACTTGACGAGCAGGCTCAATGGGAAGCTTTTCTCAGGGTTGAAAAAATAGACGCTTTGGCGATTGGAGTTGGCAGTGGTGTATCAACCGGTGATCTGGAGCCGATAGCGTACAATGGAAAAGAGGGGAAAGATAGGGACGCTGTGGTTGTTCAAAATGAAAATGATCTTTCTGACATACTGCTGAGTACTGTAGACCCTGATTCTATCAGTGGGAACCTCGTAAAGGGTTACGGTTCTGATGAAGCTGGTTATGTGAAGTCTATTACTATAGATGGCAGAACGTATTCTTATGATCCTGATGGCAGCGGTGGAAATGGTTCTATATCTGTCAGTGGCGGGACCGATCAGAGTACCTTTAATACACTTACCAAGATTTTGACTATTTCAACCTCGAATGACGGCATGCTTGCTGTTAATATGGATACAGGTGAATATGTTTATTCTTCTCCGACGACTGTAGTTACTGCAATCTATACGGAAAATATAGCCTATCAGATAACTGATTCCGATGGAGATGTTCAATCGGCTACCGGAACAATCATAGTACAGCCGCCTCCTATCATTGGTACAGATGGCAATGATACATTAAACGGAGGCCCTTATAGCGACTACATCAAGGGGAGAGATGGAAATGACACTATTTACGGTAACGATGGAAATGACATGCTCATCGGGGGCGATGGAACTGATATCCTCTGGGGAGGTGAAGGTGATGATATTCTTGTTTTCGACACCGCCGATACAATAGATGGAGGCGCTGGTACTGATACGTTGTTTGTCAAGGCAGGTGAATCGGTTGATTTCACGTCATATGTGTCTCAGCTTTCAAATCTTGAAATTATACAGCTTGACATTGGGGCGAAAGTGCTCGGGCTTTCTCAAAGTGACGTTTCCGGAATAACCGGAGGCAGTATGTTGAAGATTATCGGTAATGAAACTTCAGGTGTTGAACTTGATGGTAGCTGGACAGTTGGCTCTCAGATTTTTGAAGATGGAGTAACGTTCAATGTCTATACAAGTGGTTCCACAACGGTGAAAGTTCAGGATGGTGTGTATCTCTTGACTATCGACAGCAATTCAGGCAGTACAGTTCAGGGAATTAATTCCGGTTCTGAAGACGACTGGCTGATTGGTAACAATGGTAACGATATCCTCAATGGGGGAGCAGGCGATGATTTGCTGGAGGGCGGTGCCGGAAATGATTCATTATATGGCGGCGCTGGTGATGATATCCTGCTTTACGATGCTGCTGACAGTATTATTGATGGTGGCGACGATGTTGATATACTCAGGTTGGATAATGGAGACGATCTTGATTTTTCAGGAACAACACTTTCATCGAAGATAACAGATATCGAGGTTATCGATATGAGTTCAGCTTCTGGAGAGTATGGGTCGAGTGGAAATGATTACCTGTTAGACGATAATGAGATAGAGAATCTGAGCGCTAGAGATGTGATCGATATAACGGACGGCGACAACACTCTCTATATTCTCAGGGGCATAGCGGATATCGTTGAACTTGAGGGTTTTACCTTGTCTGCCTCGGATCAGAACGTGACCCTTAACGGAGAAACCTATGTTATGGACCAGTATACCGGGGTCTACGGTGGAGTGCAAGCAACCGTATACATCCAGGATGGATACCAATACCCTGAAGTGTAAGAGCGTTAAGTTTTATTGTACTTATAAACTAATACCTGTTATGAAGAATAAAAAGAACATGAAAGAAGTGCTAAAGAGTGCGTTCGTGGGAACTTTGCTTGCAGGCATGGTGGCGCCTCATGTCGTATGTGCTCAGGATGCTACGGCAGAAAAAAGTTCCGGAAAGATCACGGTGCAGCCGGTGAGTGGAGCGGTGGAGAAGGCGATCAACACAAACCCTGAAGTCCAGGCAAGCTGGCATGCGTTCATGGATGTTTATGAAGAGCAGGGTGTTGCTCGTGGTGGTTATTTTCCCACTCTTGATGCTACAGCGGATATTGGCCGCGAACGGCGCTGGCGTGACGGGAGCCGGACGGAAGATTTCTGGCGCAAAGGCATCCGGTTGGAGGTGCGACAGATGCTGTTTGACGGTTTCTATACGAACAGTCAGGTCTGCCGCCTGAAACGTTCGAGTCAGGCAAGGTACTTCGAGTTTTTACAGTCGCTTGAAAGTGCAGGCCTGGAAGGTCTTCGTGCCTATGCCGATGTCATGCGGTATCGTGACCTGGTGGACATGGCTCACCAGAACTACGATTATCACCAGGAAATCTATGAGCAGATATCAAAGCGTGTAAAGTCCGGTGTGGGGGCCAAGGTGAATCTGGAACAGATCAAAGGACGTCTGGCGCTTGCGAGTTCGAACCTTATGACGGAGCAATCGAACCTGCACGATGTCAGTGCACGCTACCAGAGGATTGTAGGAGAGTTACCACCGGACCACGTTGAGGATTTCTCGGTAGATATTACAGGGTTACCTTCAACGGTGGGAGAAGCCCTGCCGTTGGCCTATCAGCAGAACCCGTCGTTTCTTGCAACGCTTGCAGATATAGAGGCTTCCGAACAGGCGGTAAGGGTGCAGCAGTCGAAATTTTATCCACGCTTTGATATTCGTGCATACCATGACTGGAGTTGGGATGAGGACGGCATAGATGCCTATGAACGCGAAGCCGCAGTTGAGTTGTTGATGACCTACAACATATTCAACGGCGGATCTGATCTTGCTGCCGTGAAGCAGTATAAAATGAAGAAACTGCGCTCGATGGACATTCGTGAAAAAGTTCGCAGGGAAGTTCGTCAAACCTTGGAAATAGCTTATAACGATAAGTCGGTGTTAGCATATCAGGTCGAGTATCTTGACCAACACAGGAAAAATGTGGCTAAGGTACGTGTGGCATACCGCGATCAGTTCAATATCGGCAAGCGAACATTACTGGACCTCCTCGATACGGAAAATGAGTACTTCCAGGCTCAGCGGGCTTATTCAAATGCATTTTATGACTTGAAAATAGCCGATGCAAGAGCGTTGGCCGGCATGGGCCGTTTGCTGCAGAGTATTGGTGTGGTCCGTGAGGACTTACCGACACAGGAAGATCTTGAGTTGTGTGCGGTTCCTGTTGCAGCAGCAGATCACTTATCTTCTGACGCCGAAGTGACACAACCTGTCAGTGTGACCCCAATGGAGAAGTGATTACAGGGCAGGCCAGTTTGTGATATCGATGTTGTCTTGTATACTGTAGAGTATTCCCTGTAAAAAATAGAGGGAATACTCACTCTCTTTTGCATATTTCCCCTGTTTTTCCCTCCACCCATTAATAATATAATACCGTTGTTCAATGTTACTGTAAATCCATAATGGGTGATTTTCAATCGATCAGATAACAGGTATAGCGGCATAACAGCTTATAATCAGACAAGAAAACAGGAATCTACTGTATGTTTTTTTTGTTATGTTTTGCTGTTGATCAAGGTATAATAAGAATCAGATAAAAAGAATGCAGCAGGACAAAAGCACTCAATTTGCGCAGCAGAATTTGCCGAAGGGGGGTAAAAAACCACATGATCCGCTTGTTGAGTGCTTGATTGTTATAGCGAAGTCTCATGAATTGCCTGTCGAGCGGGACGTTGTTGTTGCCGGGCTGCCTCTCGATAACAAAGGCTTGACGCCTTCTCTTTTTCCTCGAGCGGCAAAGAAGGCCGGTTTCAGCAGTCGTATTGTCAGCTTGCCGCTTGTTCAGCTCAATTCAGCATTGTTTCCTGTGATCCTTCTCTTGAAGGAGAACGATGCTTGTGTGCTGCATCGCCTCGATGTGAGTTCAGGGAAAGCGTTTGTTTCTTTTTCTGAATTAGGTGACGCTCCGGTCGAGCTGCCAATCGATGATATCGATTCACGATTTACAGGGACCGCTATCTATATACGCCCGGAGTTTCGCTATGACGGCAGGACTCCAGAGGTTCGCAACTTGAAGCGCCGTCATTGGTTCTGGAGCGTCATCGAAGAAAACAAACCGCTCTACAAGGACATTCTTGCTGCAGCAGTCATGATTAATCTGTTTGCTTTGGCGATGCCCTTGTTTATCCGAAATGTTTATGACAGGGTGCTGCCGAATCTTGCAGTAGAGACGCTCTGGGTGACTTCGGCGGCGGTTCTTCTTGCACTTGGGGGCGATATAGTTCTCCGTCTCATGAGGGTTTACTTTATCGACCTTTCTTCAAGCCGGGCCGATGTGAAGCTTTCATCATCGATCATGGAGCAAGTGCTTGGTTTGAGGCTGGAACACAGGCCGGCTTCTGTAGGTTCATTTGCATCGAATCTACAGGCTTTCGAGTTTGTCAGAAACTTTATCACCTCTTCAACGATTGCGGTTCTTGTCGATCTGCCATTTGCCTCGCTGTTTATTATTGTCATTGCGCTTATTTCCTGGCCACTGGTTATTCCTGTTCTGCTCGGCGTGGCTGCTGTTTTTCTCTATGCAATGACCATTCAGGGGAAGATGCATGATCTTACTGAGCAGTCGTATCGCGTGGGTGCACAACGTAGTGCAACGCTCATCGAGGGGTTGACGGGTATTGAAACCATCAAGGCGGTCAATGCCGAGAACAGTTTTCAGGCACGATGGGAAAAGGTTGTTGCGCGTTTGGCCAAGGTCGGCGAACAACTGCGTTTTCTTTCTGCTTCGGTCTCAAGCGGGGCGTACATGGTGCAAACTATTGTATCGATTCTCGGTTTCATTGTCGGTGTCTATCTGATTTCTTCCGGCAACCTCACGATGGGCGGTCTGATTGCGGTGTATATACTGACATCGCGGGTGATGTCTCCGGTCAGTCAGAGTGCGGCTTTGCTGGTGCAGTACCATCAAGCTGAAACGTCGCTGACTTCATTGAACACGATTATGGAACTGCCGGTTGAACGCCCGGTTGATGCTGGTTTTGTTTCGCGAAAATCTTGTCAAGGTAATATCGAGTTTCGAGATGTGCATTTTGCTTATCCGAATCAGGAGCGGGAAGCTCTTTCAGGAGTATCGTTCCGAATTCGGCAAGGAGAACATGTTGCCATACTGGGACGAATCGGTTCCGGGAAAACAACCATTGAGCGTTTGATTGCAGGGCTTTATCAGCCGAAAAGTGGAACGGTGTTTATCGATGGCATTGATATTCGTCAGGTCGATCCTATGGAACTGCGTAACAATATCGGCTATGTTTCGCAGGAAGCCATGCTTTTTTTTGGTTCACTTCGTGATAACATCACGCTGGGATATCCTCAGGCAAGTGACCAGGAGGTTTTACGGGCGGCATCAATAGGAACACTTGACCAATTTGTCGACAAACACCCTCATGGATTCAACATGCAGGTCGGTGAGCGAGGTGAGTTTCTTTCAGGTGGCCAGCGGCAAGGGGTGGTTATTGCCAGGGCTGTGATCAACGATCCTTCGATTCTGCTCTTCGATGAGCCTACGTCGCAAATGGATAACACGACGGAAGGCATTTTTAAAACGCGTTTCGAGCAATATGTTCGCCAAAAAACTGTATTGATCGTCACTCATCGGACATCACTTCTCAATCTTGTTGACAGAATTATTGTTATGGATGGAGGAAAAGTGGTTGCCGATGGTCCTAAGGAGAAAGTTCTCGACGCTTTGAAGAAAGGGCAGATCAGGAGAGTGGAAACATGATCGATCCCCGGACAAAAGATGGATTTGAACGACTTGGGGGGTTCATCCGGGAGATGGGTGACAAGGGGCGTGTTTTTGTTGACCGTTTCTTTGACCGGTGGATTCCCATGGAAGAGGAGGAGCGAGCTGACTGGACGGAAGATGCCGAGTGGGCAAAAATGCAGCAAGAGCCGGTCAGAGCACGTGCGGTGCTGAAAATAATGGGAATTACTGTTTTGCTTTTTCTTTTCTGGGCAATGGTTGCACCGCTGGACGAGGTAACAAGAGGGATGGGTAAAGTGATCCCTTCTTCACGGCTCCAGGTCGTCGAATCACTTGACGGGGGTATTCTGGAAGAGATAAGGGTTCACGAAGGCCAGGAAGTGAAAGCCGGTGACATACTGATGCGGATAGATCCCACCCGTTTTACATCTTCTTTTCAGGAGAAAGAATACGAAGTGCTTGGCCTTGTTGCGAAAGAAGCTCGCCTTCGTGCTCTTGCGGAAGGTGTGCCGCTTGAACTGCCCGAAAAGAAGTTGAAAGATGTACCGCAAATTGTTGAGCATGAAAAGTTGCTTTATGCAGAGAGTCTGAAAGAGTTCAATGCTCAAATGGTAATTGTCAAGGAACAGCTTTCTCAACGGCACCATGAGCTTGAAGAGGTCGATGCGCGGTTGGTGCAGGCAGAGCGTAGCTTTAGCCTGGCATCGCAGGAACTTGCAAAAACAGCACCTCTGCTTTCGAGTGGTGCTGTTTCAGAGGTCGAAGTGATAAGGCTGAGGCGTGATGTAGCCAATGCCAGGGGTGAGAGAGATGCCGCACTGGCAAGAAAAGCAACCCTCGAACGCATGCTTGATGAAGCAAAGGAAAGGGTAAAGGAAGTGGAGCTCAAAAGTCGAAATGAGTGGCGCAAAGAGCTCGAGGTGGTACTTAGCAGGATAGCCAGCTTGAGTCAGGGGACCAAGGGCCTTGCTGACCTTGTTGAGCGAACGGAAATCAGAGCGCCTGTCCGCGGGACCGTTCAGAGAGTTTACATCAATACGATCGGAGGGGTTGTCAAGCCGGGAGGCAGGGTGGCCGATATCGTGCCGCTTGGAGACAGTCTGGAAGTGGAAGTGAAAATTTCCCCCAAGGATATCGCCTTTCTGCATCCTGGACAACAGGCAATGGTGAAACTTACCGCATACGAGTTTACCATATACGGGGGGATGCGTGGTGAGGTTTACCATATAAGCGCTGACACGGTCAGCGATGAAGAAGGGCACACTTTTTATCTCGTACGAGTGAAGACACCGGCAACAGCTATCAAAGAAGGTCTTCCGGTGATTCCAGGAATGATGGCTCAAGTCGACATCATGACCGGCAAGCGAACGGTATTGACCTATCTGCTGAAGCCTATTCTTCGAGCGACATCAAATGCCATGAAAGAAAGATAGATCGTGGATATATGATGTGTTTTTCTCTGCAAAATTACGTTTTTGATGCTTTTTTTATTCAGATTTTGTTCTTTATGGTAACTTTTCTTTAAGTTCTCTAAAAGATTACAAGGGACAGTAAAGCAGATTACGTCTGTCCTGGCTAAGTCTTATCATTAGTTGTACAGGGAAGAGGCTGTTTTTACAGGCCTTTTCAAAAACCGCATAAGCTGTACAGGTTTTCCTGCTGTAGTTGTTTGTAGCATAGTATTATTATGTGCCATTTTTGCAGTTTAACTGTAGGGATAGCGTGTTTACATATGTGCGCAATATATGGCGGCCGGTGTGTTATCCCTCCGGTTCTCAGTACCCCCTGATTTCCGTTGTTTTTCGATTACATATTCCGTGGTTTTATAGCCACTGAGAAAAGACGTGTTCTTTTCTCCACTAAAATTATTACACGACACGTTCGATTCGGTGTTTGTAATTCTTGGTAGAAAGGCTGTGCTGAAAAAAGCTTTTTTCAAGCGGAGGATAACATGGATAAGCCCATAGCAACTGTGCTTACTGTAACCGGTACTGTATATGTACGTTCTCAACGTGGTGACATTCGTCTCCTGAAGCCTGGTGATACGGTATATGAAGGTGACGTTGTTCTAACAAAAAGTGATGGGAGCGCTGAGCTTCGGCTTATCGACGGTGAGGTTCTTTTTATCGGGGAAAGCCAAACTGTCAAAATGACTGAAGAGTTTTCCGAGCAGAAGCAGGAAATAAAAGACTCTGCAGAAAAAACCGATGAGGAGGCCGAAGAAAAAGCCGCAGATGCGAAAGAGGGACAAGATAGCAGTCAGATTGTTGAGGAGCAATCCGATTATCCTCACGGGTTTATTCGTATTGAGCGTCTTCAAGAGGCACTTGATGCTCCGGACTACCGTTTTGTTTCAATTTTAGGCACCTATGAATCAACGCTGAATGGAAGAGCAGGTGATCCCGATCCATTTTTAGAAGGTCGTGCGACACATAATCCCCGAATCGAGTTCACGTTAGCTCCGGTTGACCCTGTAGAACGGGAAGCTGTTGTAAGGTTGTTCAGGGAATTCGAGGCGAGAGAGCGTGTTATCGATACTGAGCCGGAAATAGGAACCCCTGAGAATGCGCTTGTCGACGAAGATGATTTATCGCCGAACGGTAACGACCAGTCCCAGGAACCATTGGATGGTGGCTCTCTTGGTGTGGTTCCAGGCGGCGATGGAGTCGACACATTTTTTGACGGTAATACTCCACCGGCCGGCCTTGAATCTGCAGGCGAAGAGGTCAAATACTATGTTTCACCTGATGGTCATACTCTTATCGGGTATACCGGTGATCTTCCTCCAGATGGAGTTCCAGCCCAGGAACAGAGAGTTTTTGAAGTCGTTATCAATGATCCTGCGTCCGAGGATGGTAACCAGTCATACACATTCACTCTTCTTGGACAGCTCGATCATCCTGAAGCCGATGGTGAAAATCAACTGTTACTGACATTCAACTTTACCGTTGAGGAGAATGATGGGGATTCGGCTTCTTCGAGTTTTAATGTGACTGTTATCGATGATATTCCGGTTGCCGAAGATGCGGTCGAGCAGGGTTATGTGGAAGAAGAGTCGTTACCGGGGGGTAATGATGA
>NZ_PDNZ01000014.1 GCF_003182595.1 Prosthecochloris marina | reverse complement strand
AACAGACGCTCGCGACGCAGCAGGAGATCAGAAAGGCGATTCATCAGCCACAGGGTGTCGAGGGCGGTATCGGGGACCAAGTATTTACGATTGTTGAAACGATGCCGTCGTTTATCCGTCAGAGAAAGCCGCGCTATCCTTCGTCAGCCCGCCGTGCGGGCATTGAGGGCAAGGTGTTTGTCAGTGTCCTGATTTCAGAGAAGGGCGAGCCGATCAAGGCGAAGATTACGAAGCGTGAGCCGTCCGATCAAAAGGTTTTTGACAAGTCGGCGATCGAGGCAGTTATGAAATCAACGTATTCGCCAGGTATTCAGCATGGGAAGCCGGTCAAGGTGTGGCTTATGATCCCGATTCGTTTCATGCTGAGATAAGCGGGAAAGTGCGTTAAATCCTACGGTAATGTACATGAGCAAATTTTATGAGCTCATAGTAAAAGCTCTTGTTTTTTTGATGACGGAGATACAGTGAAAAAGCCGACGGAAAATCATGATGTAGCAAGATACAGTTGGAAAGACGGCTTCAGCACTATTGAAAAAGAAGGGTTCTTCCATTCCCAGTCAAACAGCTTCGAGCATTGCTGGTGCTGCCCGAAAAGGCTAGGCCAGGGGATGATTCGAAGGATAACGATTCGGGACGGGTTTGAGTTGTGGGTCACGGATTTCCAGTTCAGAAGGGAGGCATGCTTTTCCTTTCAAGATTATCCCTCTCTTCTGCTTTTCGGTTTTTACCTGTCAGGGCACTATGAGGCCGTTGTCGGAAAGCCGAAGAGGTCACTGGAGTTTTGCGGTGAACAGCAGTATTTCCTCTATATGAACGAGCCTGACGGAGTTGGCCAGGTTAAGGCAGGGACACAGTTGAGGAGTGTGTCCATCGCCATTAGCCCCGAAGTTTTCTTTTCCTATTTCAAAGATGATATCGGTCTTCTGCCACCTGTTTTACAGGAGGTTTTCAAAGAACAAGGGGATAGTATTTTTCGAAAGATAAGGGGGATTACGCCAGCTATGCATATCGCGTTGCGTCAAATCGTTGACTGTCCTTATAATGGGGTTGCGCGAAAGCTTTTCTTGGAGAGCCGTTCTCTCGAACTGATGGCCTATCAGTTAAAACAATTATCGGTTTCTGGAACAACGCACCAGAAAAAAGAGCATGTTATGCATCCTGGGGATAGAGATCGAACAGAGTTTGCTAAAAACCTCCTGTTGAGTAATCTCGATGCTCCTCCGCATCTCGATGAACTCGCTGCAGTGACGGGTATGTCCCATCCCAAGCTCAATCGTTGTTTTCGGCAGATGTTCGGCAAAACGGTTTTCCAGTATCTGAAAGATGAACGGCTGAGGCAAGCCCGGACCATGATAGAAAATCAGGGATTGACCGTAACCGAAACCGCGTATTCTGTCGGCTATTCCAGTCTCAGTCATTTTGCCAAAGCATACAAGCATCATTTCGGTGTATCCCCCGGTGCCGATTTTCGCAGAAAAAAAGGTTGCTGAACCGATGTCTTTTCATGGATAGCAGGTGCAACACCAGCATTGTTATTTTCTCCGTGTTTTCAACACCAGGGGAAGGCAGTTTTCCACTGTTGTGAACCTTTTGGAAACCTTTCAATTCAAGCAAACTTTCGCCGATCGTCATACTCTGTTCGCCGTCCGTTAGCGTAGAACTTTTACCAGTACTACTTTTTTCGTCTAAACTTTTAAACGGGAGTTACCGATGGTGAAAAAAACTCTTTTTGCACTGGTGTGTTCAGCTTTGCTGTTTCCTGCAGACCGGAATATCGTCTTTGCTGAAACGGATGGGGTGACAGGGCGTGATGTGATGGTGATGGAAGACGAGCGGCCAGATGGTGATGATCGGACGTCGGTCATGAAAATGACTCTGGTAAACAAGCGTGGAAGCAAAAGGGTTCGTGAGGTTTCTTCATACTCGAAGGACTATGGAAGGGATAAAAAATCGGTCATGGTTTTCGATCGACCGGCAGACGTCAAAGGGACTGCTTTTCTGTCCTGGGAATATGATGATCCATCGAGAGAGGATGACAAGTGGCTGTATATGCCGGCCATGAAGAAGGTTCGGCGTATCAGCGGAGCTTCAAAAAACGAATACTTTATGGGCAGTGATTTCACGTATGACGACATGGGAGATCGTCATGTGGACGAGGATACTCATACGTTGCAGGGTGAAGAGGCCGTTGGAGAACAGATGTGCTGGAAAGTCGAATCGATCCCGGTCGACCCGGATGACATGTACACCCGTAAGGTTCTATGGGTAAGCAAAGAGGCGTATATGATACTGAAGGCTGAATACTATGATAAGGATGGTCTTCTCAAGGTGTACAGGGTGGTTGATTTCGGTAAAGAGGGTGGCTTCTGGACAGTCAGGCATTCGGAGATGGAGAATGTTGTCAGGAATCACAAGACAGTGATGGAGTTCAGTGCCATGCGATATGATACCGGGCTCGGGGACAAGCTGTTCAGGGTGTCATCCATTCAACGGGGCCGCATTCATTGAATTGGCAAAAGAAGTTGCTGCAGACTCTTGTAGTGGCTGTGGGGTATTTACCGTTTGCGGGTTCCGCAGCGGCTGCGGATGAGAGCTCGTGGATGGAATGGGTGGAAGTCGACGGATGGGTCGAAGGTGCTCGGTCCGTGCGAATTCGTTCTCCTCACGATGCTTTGATGTCGAGGGTTTGGGGACGCCTCAAGTTATCGGCCGAGGTTGATGATGTGTATGCACATCTTTCCGTTGATGCCCAGAAAAACTGGAGGGTTGAGGATGAAACAGGGATCGATCTGCACGAAATCTGGGCGGAATACACTGCTGAAGGGTGGGATGTGCGTGTCGGCCGTCAGGTGATCATCTGGGGTAAGGCCGATGGCGTACAGATCACTGATATTGTTTCACCACCGGATTACACCGAATTTATCACCCGGGATCTCGAGGAAATTCGTCTCCCTGTGGACGCCGTCAAATTCAGGTTGTTGGGTGACGAGGTAGACATGGAGTTGATCTGGATTCCCGTTTTCAGGTCGGCTGTTCAGCCTTCGGCAGATAATCCCTGGGCGCTTGAACAGGATATTCCGAATGATGTGCGGGTAATGGTTTCTCCGGTGGATGAACCTGAAACGTCGTTGGAAAACAGTGAAATTGCGTTGAAGGTCTCTGCATTCTGGTCTGGTCTGGATGTTGCGGTTTCGGTATTCCATACCTGGGACGACAACCCTGCTATGCATCGGACAATCACTGGTAATGATGAGGGAGAGGTCGAGATTCATTTTTCGCCTGAGCATCACCGTATGACGGTTTTCGGTTTGGAATTTTCCCGTCCTTTGTCGGACTTCGTTTTCAGGGGAGAGGCTGCCTACTATCTGGGGCGTTTTTTTGAGCCACGGAGCATTACCGGGAATCCTTTTGAGAAAAACGCATTGCAGTGGCTCGGTGGGGTCGACTGGACTCCGGGAAATGACTGGTCGATGATTACACAGTTAACGGGTACGGCGGTTGTGGATCATGAGTCTGAAATGGCGGCTGAAAAGCATGCCATGTCTGCGACGTTGCATGTTTCCAAAAAGCTGATGCGCCAAACCCTGACGCTTTCGAACATGCTTTATTACGATATCGGGGAGCAGGATTTTTTCGATCAAATCAAAGCGGAGTATGCGGTCAGGGATGATCTGCATCTTTTTGCCGGGGTCGATGTGTTTGGTGGTGGCGGGAATTCTTTCGGACGGTACCGTGATAATTCGCAGATATGGGTCAAGGCGAAGTACAGTTTTTAAGGCACCTCAATGTATTTATTCCGCGATTCAATTGCTTCGTTGAGCGGATAGAAAGGGGTTTCTGTGCTCCGTTCGCCTTGCGCTTGAACAGCTCTCGACAATAAATAGAGGTTCCCTTAATGCAAACTAATTATCTCATGTTGAACATAGAATCGATAAACAAACGTTTTCGTGCATTCGGAGAGTGGATTCTGAAGTACCGCTGGTTGAACATTATTTTGTTTCTTCTGATCCTCGGCGGCTCGTTTTCAGGGCTCAGGCTGCTTCAGACCGATGTGGATATGGACAACTGGTTTCTGGAGGATGACGAGTTGCTTGTCACTAAAGAGCGATTCGAGGAAATCTTCGGTAGTGATCAGTATTGCGCTGTTCTGGTTCAGGCCGATGACGTTTTTACGGCCGATGCGCTGGCAAAGATCCGGGAGATGAGTAATGAGCTTCTTGACCGGGTGCCGTATGCCGACGATGTGATTTCATTGACCGATTTCGAGTTCAGTCGGGGTACGGAAGATGGGCTGGAAATCGGTGAGTTGATTCCTGAGGAAATCCCTGAAGATCCGCAGGAGCTTGATAGGATTCGCCAGCAAGCACTTGCAAAGCCCCTCATGAAGAACCGTATTTTTTCAGATGATTCCCGCCTGGCATGGGTTATGCTGAGAATGAAACCGATTCCGGATGACTGGAGGGATCATTATGCTGAAAATCCCGAGGTGATTGTCGGCCGCATGGTCAACGAGATTGCAGGGCAGGAGAAGTATCGCTCGCTCAATCCGTTGACAAGCGGTCTCCCGGTAATCAATGTCGACAAGCAGAATTTTCTGAGTGGGGAAATCGTGCGTTTGTTCGGGTTGTGTCTGTTATTTACGGTATTGATTCTCGGTTTTTCCCTGCGAAGTTTCCGCGGGGTGGTGTTTCCTCTGCTAAGTGCCCTTTCAGGCATTGTGATTGTGCTTGGTTTGCAAGGATATTTTGGGGTGGTTTTCGATCCTTCCATGATATTTATGCCGGTTTTTCTGGGGTTGGCAGTTTCCGTGGGTTATGCCATTCATCTGTTCAATCACTTCAAGCGGTCGTTTTTCAGCACCGGCAACCGTCGGGATGCAGTTCTCTATGCGGTTGAGGAGACAGGCTGGCCACTGCTTTTCAGCGCCCTGACCACAATGGTTGCATTGATATCCTTTCTTTTCATTCCGTTACATCCCATCCGTTTTGTCGGTATGACATCAGCCGCATTGGTCGGTGTGACCTACGTGCTGGCGATTGTTTTGCTTCCAACGCTTCTAAGCTTTGGAAAAGATCGCCAGCCCATGGTTGTCGAGAGCGGAAAGAATGATGGGGTTCTTGGACGCCTCATGGTATGGCTTGGCGATTACGTGTTTGCGCGACCTGCGCTGACCATGAGTGTTTTCGGAATTCTCGTTGTCATCTGTACTGCAGGTATCTCCCGCTTCGAGGTATCATTCGATGTGCTGCGTACTTTCGGGCTCAAGGTTCCCTATGTCAATAGGATTTACGAAGTCGGGCAGAGCAAGGTCGGGTCGTTGTACTCTTATGATGCGGCGATCGAGTTCGAAAATCCCGGTGATGTACTCGAGCCGGAAAATCTGAGGAAAATCGATAGCATTGTTGATGAAGTCAAGACGTTTCCTCTGACAAAAAAAGTGACCTCCATTGTCGATATCATCAAAGATATGAATCAGTCGCTCAATGCGGGACTTCCGGAATTTCACCGTATACCCGACAGTAGGGAGATGGTTGCACAGCTTCTTTTGCTTTATGAGAATGCAGGAGGAGTCGAGGCGGAGAAATGGGCGGATTATGATTACCAGCGTGTGCGTTTGATGGTAGAGCTGGGTGATTACAATTCAGGGGAAGCGATGAGAGAGCTTCAGGTGATACAGGATAGGGGCAAGGAGCTGTTTCCCAGCGCAAAAGTGCTGCTTGTTGGTGCTGTTTCGCAGTTTACGGTTATGCAAGATTATATGACATGGGGGCAGATTACGTCGTTTTTTCTTGCTATGGGGGCGATTGCCATGCTGATGTCGTTGGTTTTCGGCAGCATGAAAACAGGTTTGATTGCCATGATACCCAATGTTTCACCAGCTCTTGTCGTCGGTGGAGTCATGGGTTATGCCAATATTCCACTCGACATGATGACCGTAACGATCATGCCGATGCTGCTGGGGCTCGCAGTTGACGACACCATTCATTTTATCAATCATGCGCAGCTCGAGTTTGTTCGGACAGGTAGCTACAGGGAAAGTTGCAGGCGAGTGTTCATTGCTGTCGGTTCAGCTCTTTTCCTGACTTCTCTGGTGCTCATTCTCGGTTTTTCAGCGTATCTCGTGTCGGTTACTAATGTGTTTTTCAACATGGGTGTACTGATAGGTAGCGGTATTTTGACGGCGCTGGTTGTCGATTATTTCGTTACACCTATCCTTTTGGCATGGTTCAAACCGTTCGGTAGTGAAACTGTTTCCGATAAACAGAAGGTTGCGGAATCATGCCGTGAAAAAGAGCCTGAAAGCGTGCTGTAAAAAGAATAAAATATGTGAATTGTGGTTCTGGTTATTATTTTATTTAGACTTTATATAATTAATTGACAAATGAATAAAAATATCAGGATGGTTCATGAAATTACCGGTTTTAAACTCTCCATACAGCCAGATTAACAATCTGTTGTATAAAAGTTACCTGCCCCAAATAATAAACAGTGCGGTTGAAACTGGATTATTTGATGCGCTCTCGGGTAAGTCGCTTTCCTTGAGAGATCTTGCACAAGAACTGAATACCGACGAGTGTATTACAGGCGCTCTGCTCCGAATTTTAGTGGCCATTGATTTTATGAAAGAGCAGGATGGCTATTACAGTCTTACGGTTCTTTCTGAAGAATATCTGGTGAGTAATTCTCTTGTAAACCAGTTGGAGGCGGTGAGAATGTTTTCCGAAGGTACCAGTCCATTTGACGGTTTGAAGCAGGCCTTGAAGGGGGAGACCAAAAGGTTCAATAGCGGGATGTGGGTATCGGAAAATGCTGTTCTGGCTATGGAGAGAAGTGCTAAAGCAGGGGAGATACAGGCGGCAGTTTCATTTATAAAGAGTATGCCGGGTTTTCACGGTGCAATCAAAATGTGTGACTTTGCAGGGGGGACAGGTTACTACTCTTTTGCGTTCTTGCATGAAAACAGCAACCTTCATTCTCATGTCTACGAATTGCCGGAGGTGTGCTCTCTGGCAAAAGAACTGAAGTGTCGGGAAGAGAATTTCGATCGGATAACATATCATGATATCAAGGGCTTGGGGGATTGCTCGCTGGGGAATGACTATGGTGTGTTTTTCATTTCCCGCTTTTTGTATGAGTGTAGAGAAGGAGCGGTTTTGCGGGCATTTCTGAAAAAAGTGAACGGTTCCATGAAAAAAGGTGGATTGTTTATTTCAAGCCAC
Source organism: Prosthecochloris marina (assembly GCF_003182595.1). NCBI lineage: Bacteria > Pseudomonadati > Chlorobiota > Chlorobiia > Chlorobiales > Chlorobiaceae > Prosthecochloris > Prosthecochloris marina. Next base: position 13,473 of record NZ_PDNZ01000014.1, on the reverse strand, counting down.
ATTGCGTCTTGTTCGAAGAAAGAATGCGGCCTGACAATTGCCATGGTCGAGCTGATGACGCAGGCCAAGGGATATCCTGTTTATAAATTATCGGTAAATGCATTGAAAGATGCTCTCGGTGAAACGGGTTTTGGAGAAATCACCATACTGCAGCCTGATGAAAGTGTTGCTTTCCCCATCCAGTTGTTGGCAGCTATAAAAATAAATGATGTCGAGTAGGTCACAGGAGAAACACCTGATTCAGGTTTTCTTCAAGCACGCTCTTCGACAGGTAGGGTAGGAATATGAGCTATAATATTTTTTATTTTTCTTTAATTAGTCTAAATAAGTTTAGTTGCGTTATATTCATCTCTACAAATGGTTAAGCAACACGATCGTAAAATTTTTGAATGCAATAAAATAATCGGGTAGAGGTGAAGTTATGTCGTTCAAAAAAATGCTGGTGGCGGGGTTGTGTTTTTTTCTCCCACAGTTGTATTCCGGATGTTTGCTTGCGGAAGATGATGTCTTGGAAAAGGATGACGGTGATATACGAGTGTACGAGGCTTCGTCCATTACCGTGACTGCCCAGAAGCGGGAGGAAAGTGTCCAGAAAGTACCGGCGGCTATTACCGCAATCACCGAAACCGAGCTGGAGGATGCAGGAGTTGAAACCATCGCCGATGTTATCGATATGATCCCGAATCTATCAGTCAGCAAGGAGTTGGGAGGATTTAGCGGTGTTGCCATCAGGGGTATCGGCCCCAGCATGTTCACCCGGAGAAGTCCGGTGGTTATATATGTTGACGGTGTGCCATACGATGATGTCACACAGGTTGATTTAGAGCTTCTCAATGTCGAACGGATCGAGGTGCTTCGTGGTCCACAGGGTACGCTGTACGGTAAAAATGCCATTGGCGGAGTGATCAACGTCATTACCCGGAAGCCAGGTAATGATTGGGAAGGAAAGGCCAGCGTATGGGCGGGAGAACACGAGACTTATGGCATGAAAGGGTTTGTCAATGGGCCGGTTGTAACGGATCGTTTGTTTTTCAGTGTTTCCGGTAAATATACCGATGTTGGCGGGTATATGAAAAACGATCATCCCGATCAGGAATATTTTGATGCGAGAAGCGCTGCTTCTCTTAAAGGATGGCTTCGATGGCTTCCTGTGGAAAGCATCGAGGTGAACCTTCATGCAAGGGTGGATGGCCGAGATGGAGGTGCCGGGGCCAGTCTGGCTCCTGGGCCGGTTGTTTTTCATGGATTTATGGATCCCGAGGATCGTAATGATAGTGACGTTTATAGTGCCGCGCTGGATATGTATTATCAGGGAAAAGGGTTTTCGTTGTATTCCCTGACGACGTACCTGTATGAAAAGGATGACCTGTGCCTGAGCAAAACGTTCGTACCGGTTCAGGGTACCGATCGCATCAGAGAGAAATCCGAACATAAAGGGTTTACCCAGGAACTGCGCGTACAGTCTCCGGATGATGCCAGTAGTATACGGTGGATGGGTGGGCTTTACTATTCTACGGAAAACACCAACGACGAGGATTATTCGACGACATTGGACACTGAGGGGTTCTTCGGCTATAACGTCAAGTATAACTGGCCGGGTGAGCGGCAAGAACAAACTGTTGCTGCCTTCGGTCAGGTGACTTTTCCTCTTGTTTCAGCACTTGACTTCACGGCTGGATTGCGATATGAAACAATACGCAAGGAGTTGGATTACCGGCGCGAGGTGATACGTACCGATACCGGTCAACAACTTCCGATCGATCCTTTTAGTGGATCAGCCGTACCGGTTTCGTGGAGCCGTGATGAGGATTGGGGGGCGTTCTTGCCAAAAGGCGTATTGTCCTGGGGTTTGAGTGAGCATGTGATGCTGTATGGCAGTGTTGCGCGTGGGTATCTGGCTGGCGGACTGAATGCATGGGGGGATGACAAGGAAGCAGCCAAATTCGACGAACAAACATCTCTGAACTACGAGGTCGGCGCCAAGATGACCTGGCTTGAAGGAAGGGTTCTCCTGAACGCGACATTGTTCTATATCGATATAGAAAACATGCACGTCTGGAATCAGACTGCACCAGGGGTTTATGTGGCATCGAATGCTGCAAAGGCGCACAGCCAGGGGGTCGAGGTCGAGGCCAGAGCCAAGCTGTTGCAGGGGCTCGATATCGGTGCAGCGTTCGGGTTGCTCGATGCGAAATTCGACGAATACGGGGATTTTAAGGGTAACGTGCCTGTGTTGAGCCCTGACTGGACGGCGAATTTCAATGTGCAGTATCGCCATGGTTCCGGACTGTTTGTCAGAATGGATGCGGACGGGTACGGCACGACCTACTATGACGATGCCAACACCATCGAGCGTGATCCGTTCGGGCTGGTGCATGCTAAAATAGGGTATGAAGCCGATAGCTGGGATGTGTATCTCTATGGCAACAACCTCCTCGACAAGGAATACTTTACCGGCAAGTCGTTCGGCGTGTTCACGGTTGGTGAGCCGCGTACAGTGGGTATGACTGCTTCGGTACGCATGTAAAGGTATGATATATATGATGCTCATTATTAAAGGAGGGGGGTATGCGAAAAAAGTCAGATAGCAGGGTTGAGGAAAGTCGTTATGTCTACGGGCTTTTCAGTGGCCGGATGCGGGCACAGGCGCTGTTGACCGCTCTTGAATTACGTGTTTTCGATCATCTTTCGTTTCCTCTGTCGAGCGAGGAACTTTCCGCTACGTTGCAATGTCATCCCGCAAACACAGGTGCGCTGCTCGATAGCCTGGCAGCCGCGGAGTTGCTTGAAAAGAAAGAAGGAAGATACTGTAATGAACAATGTGCGGATGATTTGCTCAACAGCGAAAGCCAGAATTATATCGGCAAGATACTGCTTTTGATGCATCGCATGTCAGCCGACGTGGTGTCCGATATGACTCGGCTCGTTAAGGACGGGCCCTTTGCCGATCATTCCGGTTTCGGTAATGAAGAGATCTGGGTCGACTATGCTCGTACCGTTGGCAATTATCATAAGGGGGGCATGATGCAGGACATTGCGGGAATCGTTTCCGGTATCGAAGGATTTTCATCCTTTGGCAACATGCTCGATCTCGGGGGTGGCCCCGGTTTATACTGTATCGGGATCGTCTCTGAAAGTGAGTCCATGAAAGGAGTTGTGTTCGATCGGCCGGGAGTGCTTCGCGTGGCTGAGGAGTTCATAGCCGAATATGGTATGCGTGATAGAATTTCTGTTAAAAGTGGCGATTACCTGGCTGATTCCATCGGTGAAGGATACGATCTGATCTGGGCGAGCTCAACCCTGAATTTCGCCCGTTCGGATTTGGATCGACTGATGATGAAGATTCATGATGCTCTCGTGCCGGGTGGAGTGTTCGTCAGTCTTGCTGAAGGGCTTACGGATGAAGGGACGAAGCCTGATTTCTATGTTCTGGAAAATTTGAGTTATGCGCTTACGGGTTTTAATCAGGTTTTCCGTAAAGGGGAAATTGCCGGTGCCATGCACCGGGCTGGTTTTGTCTCTGTTGACAGCATGACAGTGGAGACGCCGATGATGCCGATGGAGATGGATATTGCAAGAAAGAAAACGTGATAAAAAGAGAGCAGGCGCTATCTGGAATGCGTGTTGTGACCCGGCCACGCTCGAAAATATGAAGTTTCTCGTTAATCAAACAGCAACCTAACATAAGGGCACCACTAAAAATTGTCGCGAGCGGCTTGAGTGCGAGGCGAACGGTGTCCCGATTGAATCGGGATAAACTTCGAAACCGGAGTCCCGACAGGTCGGGATGAGGATTTTGAGCACCGATCAACGAAGTAACCATGACGCGCAGCAAATTAATAGAAGTGCCCATAAAAGAAGTATTTAAGATGTTTGTAACTGTAGTAAAAAAAGGACTTGCGTACTGCCTGATCGCGCAGGTTGTGTTTGCCGGGATTGTTCGGGCGGAAAACGAAATGCCGGGCACTGCCGCAGAGGCCGATTCTCTCACCAGTACGGTGGCTGAAACACCTGAAATTATACCGCAGCACCTTATGAAAGGCATCGAGGTAGTTGGTGACAAGGTGGGGCGTGATATTCAGGATCTGCCAACAAGTGCCGCGGTTATCGATGAGAGCAGAATGAAGGACGAACCTATAGCGACCATCGATGATGTGCTCAACAGGGTTGCCAACGTGAACAGTGAAGGAATGGCGGCTATGGGCGGTTTGTTCAGTATTCGTGGTATCAACCAAGGCAGTATATTTGCATCTTTCGATGCGACGAATCAGCTTGCTGCGGTGTATCTCAATCAGGTAGCGTTGGGCGGATTGCTGAGCCAGTACATAAAGCCGTCTACATGGGATGTCCGTTCTGTCGAGGTACTCCGGGGACCGCAGTCCACCTTGCAGGGAAAGAATTCCCTGGCCGGTGCGGTCTTTTTCAATTACAACCGTCCCGATTTTACTTTTGACGGTGGATTCCGTGCCGAGTATGGCGAGCTCGATACCTGGAACCTCGCGCTCTATCAAAATGTCCCCATTGAAGAGGATGTGCTCGCTGCAAGGATCGCCCTCGAGACACGTAACAGCGATGGAGGCATCGTCAATCCGATAACCGGTGCGGACGACATCGCATTGATCGATGAAAAAACAGCTCGCCTGCAACTGCTTTATCGCCCATTGGGCAACGAAGATATTTCCTTCAACCTGACAGGCATCTATTTCGATTCGGAAACAAACACTCAGCCCAGGGCGATGGAATTCGGCATGTACGATCTCGAAGACAGATTGAACGAGGAGACCTGGCCAGGATATGTTCCACAGGAATCATGGTTTACGGCGCTTGAATCCGATTTCCGTCTCGACAATAACTGGAGGATTGCGGCCGTTACAGGCTATTCCGATCTCAAAATCACCGGTTATACATATGACGGTGATCAAATGGCGCCCGACCTGCTCTGGATCAACGGCGATTTTGATGAAAGTCAATTCAGCCAGGATCTGCGGCTGCATTATGAGGGGGACAGGTTTCGGGGTCTCCTGGGCGGGTATTACTCGAAAGCCGATGTTCTTACGGTCTATGACGCTGACGGTTTCTTCTCATCGATATTTGATCTTGGTGAGGAGGTAACCGTTGCGGCGCTCTATGCAAATGCCGACTATGACATTTTTGATAACCTCACCCTGAATGCAGGTTTGCGGTACAACACCGAAAACCGGAAAAACAACAGCAGTTTCTACTATTATGGCCCTCCGCCGTTCTCGACGGATCCGTTTGCCCCATATGAGGAAAGGGAAGGCTCTGTGGAAGCTGATGCCGATTACGATCAGTTTCTGCCTTCGGCAAGTCTTACGGTTAAATTTACCGATGATGTCAGCGCGGGTCTGAAATACGCCAAGGGATACCGATCAGGCGGAATCGCCGTGGCGCCGTTTTTACAGATTGTCGAGGAGTACGATGAAGAGATCGCTAACACCTATGAGCTGTTTTTCCGCTCCGTTCTTCTGGATGATAGGCTGACGCTCAACGGCAATATCTTTTTCATCGACTGGCAGGATATGCAGGTGCCCTATCTTCCGGCGGGCGGCTTCCCCGGTTTCGACGAACTGACCGCCAATGCAGGAAAAACCGAGATCAAGGGATTCGAGGTTGAAGCAAGAGCGGTAGTGACCGATGCCCTCGAAACCTTTCTCGCCCTCGGTCATACCAGTTCCGAATTCAAGGAATTTGAACTCTACGGTGAAGACCTCACCGGCAGGTCTCTGCCGAACTCTCCGGACTGGACCGTTGCCGTCGGTGCGAACTACAATCACAGCAGCGGGTTTTTCGCCGGAGGCACGTTCCGGTGGGTTGATGAAAGCTATAGCGTGCTCAATGACGAGGAAGTCACCAGGCTTTCCAGAAGACACGTTCTCGATGCGAAGGCCGGATACCGTAAAGATAACTGGTCCGTTTATGTCTGGGGCACCAATCTGCTCGACGATTTTTATGAACTGAATATGACGAATATAGCAGGCTATATCGGTATGCCCGGACGTGCTGGGAGTGTCAGTACGCCTTGCCGTCTGGGTATAGGCGTGGAAGCCAGCTGGTGAGATCCGCCTGTGTGCGGCTGGATAGCTATATCTCCCCGCTTCCTGTTTGCGGCGGGGAGAACGGCTTTTTTATGAATTCTAAACAGTGAAACGATGAAACTGGAGATAAAAAATCTTTCGAAAACCTATCCCAATGGTGTCAAGGCGATGCAAAATGTAAGTCTGACGATCGGCAAGGGTATGTTCGGTCTTCTTGGAGAAAACGGCGCGGGAAAGTCCACCTTGATGCGAACGATCGCAACTCTGCAGGACGCCGACGAAGGTTCGGTCGTGTTCGACGGTATCGATGTTGCCCGCGATCCGGTGTCTTTGAGGAAGGTACTGGGTTATCTGCCGCAGGAGTTCGGCGTCTATCCCTCCCTGACGGCCGAGGAGTTTCTGCTGCATCTTGCCGATTTGAAAGGCATCGCTAAGGCGTCTGAACGGAAAGCGCAGGTCGATGCGCTCTTGAAGAAAGTGAATCTGTGGGAGGACCGTAAAAAAAAGCTCGGTGGATATTCCGGGGGCATGAAACAGCGATTCGGCATAGCGCAGGCTCTTCTTGGCGAACCCCGCCTCATCATCGTCGACGAACCGACAGCCGGTCTCGATCCGCGTGAGCGTAACCGTTTCTACAATCTGCTGTCGGAACTCGGTGAAAACACGGTCGTGATTCTTTCGACCCATATCGTCGAAGATGTCAGCACGCTCTGCAGTGACATGGCGATCATGGGTAACGGCCGGGTGCTGCTCGAAGGCGCGCCGTCGGAAATGGAGCGTCATCTGAAAGACAGGTTATGGATAAAAGAGATCGCCAAAAGAGATCTGGAGAAGTACGACAGGGAGTATAAGGTTATCGCAAGTCATTTCCATCTCGGCAAGTTGCAGGTAACGGTCGATGCGGAAGGATGTCCCGGAGACGGGTTCGAGTCGAAAGCGCCGTCATTGGAGGACGTGTACTTCCAGATTCTTTCGCGCAACGAAAAGCCTCAAAAAGCCGCTATGGCCGCAACAGCGTAACAGGAGTAGCAGACATGGTAAGTAAAATATTTCCTTTCGAGCTTCGTACTCGCTTCGCGAGTCCGCTGACCTGGCTCATTCTTCTGATGATGTGTTTCCAGGGCGTCTGGTACGCTCTTGCGGTGTACGATTTCTATGTGCACGATCAGGCCATGATCAACGGGGCCGGAATCTTCTACGTCTGTCTGTCGGGTGGCGGAATGATTCTCATGATCATCATCGCCATGATAACCGGCATGTCGCTCTATCGTGATATCGAGCAGCGGACGGCGCTGTTTCTCTATACGTTTCCGGTAAGTGAGAAGCGATTTTTCCTGGGCAGGTTTTTCGGGGCTTACGCAATTAACCTCCTGTTGGTTGCCGCCTATGTTGTGGGTATGATCATCATGCCGTATCTCGGTTTCGGACCGGCCGACAAGTTCGGGCCGGTACCCTGGCTTCAGCTCTTGCACGGTTACGTGCTTTTCGGAGTGCTCAATATTTTCCTGCTTACAGTGGTCAGTTACTTCTGCATCGTCCGGTTCCGTAACATGGCGGCCTCCTATATCGGAATTTTTTTGCTCGTGCTGGTCTTTCTTGTCGCCGAGGCGGTAAGCGGCAACTCGCCTTACATTACCGCGCTCATGATCCTCGATCCTTTCGGTTTTGTCTATACCAAGGAAATTGTCGACGGTATGTCGGTGGCAGAGAAAAACATTGGTTTTCTTCCAATTGACGAGCGATTGCTTTTCAATCGTCTGCTATGGGTGGGTATCGGACTTCTTGCGTTTACATACAGCTATTTCCGGTTCAGCTTCCGTAACTTCATTCAGGCTGCGTTCGGTTCGGCCCGGAAAACGCTGCAGGATGATGTCGTTGCCTCGCATGACGCATCGTTCACCCATGTTGCGGTGCCACATGTAAAAAGGGTCTTTTCCATCGGGGAGTATTTCCGGAAGCTGGGGCGTTTCGCGCTGGTCGAGTTTCTCAATGTCGTGCGTCCTGTGTCGTTCAAGGTTGTGCTCATGGTGATCGCCGTCATGTTTTTCCTCTACATGATTCTGTGGAACCCGGTCTACTATGTCGGTGCCCAGGTACCGTTGACGTCCGGTATGACCACGACCCGTCTGCATACCGGTTTTCTGATGATCATTCTGCTCATGATATGGTCGGGTGAGCTCTTCTTCAAGGACAGGACCACCGGGTTGTGGCAGGTTGCCGATGCGGCACCAATTCCCTCCTGGGTAACGCTGCTTTCGAGATTTGTCGCAATGTGCGGTGTCGCCTTGATTATTTCACTGACGATGTTTGCTTCCGGGATCGTCGCACAGGTCGGTCAGGGCTTTTTCGCAATCGACTGGCAAGTCTACGCCTACGATCTTCTGGGATTCAGGTTCGGCTGGCTGACGTATGTGCTTTACATCGGGCTGGTGTTTTTTGTCGCCGGATTGACGGGTAACCGCTTTCTTACGCACGTCGTATGCGTCGGATACTTCATCTTCATCGCGATTTCATTCGATACCGGCATCATCGAGCAGATTCGTTACGGTTATGCACTGGTTCCGGGACTTGACGACTTTTCGGAGTTGAATCGTTACGGAATCTTTTTGAAGGCTTCTTTCTGGTATTTCCTGCTCTGGCTTTCCCTTGCCATATCATTTCTTCTGGCAGGTATCCGTTTCTGGAACCGGGGTTCGGAGAAAGGAGTGTTCAAAAGGGTGTTTTCGCTTCACGGTGAGCTCGGCTGGGGTGGGGTCGCGATCTCTCTCGCAAGTCTTGCAGTGTTCTTTTTTCTCCAGTCGTTTCTCATTGCCGAGGTCAATACGACACGTAACTATGTTCCCAGCGGCCAGGAGGACACTGAAGCCGCCGAGTATGAAAAACGGTTCGGCGAGGTGCAATTTTCGGCTTCTCCCCGTATAACGGCCGTGGATCTGCAGCTCGATCTTTATCCTCTAGAACAAGCGGCGGAATGCAGGGCCGAGCTTACGCTCGACAACCCTTCGAACGAACCGGTCGAAAAGCTCTACGTCAACGCCGATTATTTCACGGAAATCAGCTCGTTGAGCATGAACGGACGGGAACTCGAAAGGCTGGAAGCCGACAAGGTGCTCGGCATGGAGGTCTATGCGTTTCCCGAGGTTATGGCACCCGGTGACATCCGCACGCTCATTATCGATTCCAGAAGGTCCTACCCTGGACTATCCCAGGGCGAACCGCGTGCGGATCTGGCTTACAACGGTCTGCTCATGGAGCGTTTTGTACCGGTGATCGGGTACGATTCGGGCAAGGAGCTTCAGGAAAACAACGAGCGCAAGGCAAACGGCCTCGATATGCTCGACTCACGTATGGATTCTGTCGACGATCCGGTTTCGCTTGTAAAACATTATCTGGCAACCGATGCCGCCCTTGTGAGCGGGACGATAACCGTCAGCACGCCCGCTACCCAGACCACGTTCGCTCCGGGCATGCTGGTAAAACGCTGGGAGGAGAACGGCCGCAACTACTTCCGTTACGAGCTTGAAAAACCTTCGCCGCTTCACTGGTGCATCGGTTCAGCCGACTATGCCGAAGAGGCGCTGACGGTCGGTGAAACGGAGGTTACACTGCTCTACAAGGCGGACCACGGTTACAATATCGATTTGTACTGCGAGGCTCTCGAAGAAGGAATGAACTATCTGGAAAGTCATCTCGGTGCCTACCCCTATTCAGAGCTACGAGTAGTGGAGATTCCTTTCTATCAGGATCCATTTTACGCTTTTGCCAATACAATTGCCATTTCGGAGAAAGAGGGGTGGTATGGAGACCGAAACAATGCCGATGTTGTCAGTTTCATCCGTGCTTCCGTCACGAGGGAACTGTTCCGCCAGTGGGTGCTGGAAAACGGTCTCTTGGCAGACGTTCAGGGCGCCGAAATGCTCTGGACAGCACTTCCTGAAGCCTTGGCCCTCGGTTTTCTCGAACAGAGGGACGGTGAGGAACGCGTTGCGGTTGTTCTCGATAAAAAGAGGCGCAAGTACGGCAAGGACAGGGGAGCGGAACCGAACACGGAACCGTCGCTTCTCTATGCCGATGGTATAGACTATTTGGAAGAAAACAAAGGAGCTATCGCTCTTTATCATGTGTCGGAGACTATCGGGCACAAGAGGTTGCTCTACTTAGTTCGGGAGTGGTTTACGATGCAGGAAGGCAAGCCGCTTGTGTTCAAGGACTTTTACGAGTATCTGAAGAGTGAAGTTGCACTCGATGAGAAAATGAGGATGATGTTTGAGATCGTTGAAAAATAAGATGGAGTATAGCTATGGGGATAAACGTACGGATAGGAAAAGAAAGGGTGAGTCTGAACGGAGTGCCGGAAACCCTGCTGTGGCCACTCTGGAATCGGGCTGCCGAACAGAAACGGAAGGATCGTCTGATCGATGATCCCATGTCCGCCGATCTGGTCGAGCGTATCGACTATGATTTCGAGGGGAGCTTTGGAAAGCCCAATGCAGGTCATGCGATTCGGGCTCGTGTTATCGATGATGCATTGAAGCTATGGCTCCAGAAGAAGCCTGCAGGAACGGTTGTTTCCCTTGGTGAAGGATTGGATACCCAGTTCTGGCGTGTCGATAACGGCAAGCTGTGCTGGATTTCCGTAGACCTTCCCGAGAGCATCGAGGTGCGCAAGCGGTTTCTGCCTGCGGAAGAGAGGATAGAGACGATAACCTGTTCGGCGCTCGATGATCTATGGATAAAAAAGATGCCACAAGGATCGGAAGTGTTCATCGTCATGGCGGGACTTCTGATGTACTTTAAAGAAGGTGAAGTCAGGGATCTGTTGTATCGCCTTGCCGAACACTTTGGGGAAAGTCAGATTATATTCGACGTTATTCCTGTCTGGCTTTCCAGGAAAAGCCTCAAGGGGATGAAGGTGACTAAAACATACACTGTTCCGCTCATGCCGTGGGCACTGAACTATGGTGACTATAAATGGTTTAACGATATTCATCCTCATTTACGGATCAAGCGACAAATGACTTACGCCGATCCTTTTCCCGAGCGGATGCGTCCCTATTCCTATCTTTTGCCCTTTCAGTGGCTGACAAACAGGCTTGCTTCCGGAATAGTGCAGCTTGAAATCACTTCTCCGAAGCCCTGACCTTTCGCTATGTCTATGGATCAGCTCTATGATCGATGCGTCAGGAACACCGTATAAAATTCAATATTGATATGAAGAAAATAAAAACATAATGAGTAGGAATATGTCACAAAAAGAATCATTCTGGTCAAGGTTTGCAAGTGATTTTGAGAAACGTAATAATTATGTCGCAGGGTATAGGGAAATAGAGTTTCTTAAATATCAAATAGCTGAAAACAAGAACCTTGGGACAACACTTGAATTGGGATGTGGAGATGGGGTGTTTACGGAAATTATTGCTTCAAATTCTGAGAAAGTTGTAGCAACTGATTGGTCTGCCGAGATGGTTGAGGTTACAAGACAAAAGTTCAAAGACAATGAATTTATTCAAGTGAAGCAAGAAGATTGTCTGAATCTTTCATTTGATAAGAACAGTTTTGATACTGTTTTTATGGCTAACTTGTTGCATGTAATCCCAAATCCAGAGAAAGCTCTTGATGAATGTAAACGTATTTTGAAAAAAGATGGACGCATGATTATTGTAAGTTTTACTATCCAAGGAATGAAGTCCTTTCAGAAGCTGGGCATGCTCTATCGATACATTCGAACATATGGTAAACCACCAAAGGAGTCGAGAGTTTTGACAACGTCCAATTTAGAAGAATTACTCGGTAAAATAGGATTTGAGATAAAAAATATAGATTTGATTGGTGACAAAGTGAAATCTGTTTATGCGATTGCTAAAATGTGATTTCTTTTAATGTTCCCTGTAACGTTGTAATGGTAACATTGTGCCCATGATAAGCTTTTTTCGGCCCGGTGCCCTGGAATTTATCTTTGTCTTTTTGTTTTCAATTCCCTATTAGGTGACGGTCTGAGCGGTTTTTTATGAAACAAAATCCCTGTAATTGGCTATCGGATAGGTTGTTTATTATACGTCGCTGTCATTCATCGTGAGGAATTGCTGCTTATCACCTCGGTTTGTTGGTTTTCACTTCCTGAGCTCGCTGATCTACTTCAAATCATAAATTCCTGTGCAAATTTCCTCTGATTCAAGATGAGGCCCTTCCCATTTGCAAGATAGCTACGATGTCAAAAAACGTTGGGTGCCAAAGGATGCCTGAGCAAACTTATTTTTGTCAAATAGCTGTCCTATAAATGGGTGAACCTCACGTATCACGCTGTAGCCGCTGAATTCACCAATCATCAGGCTTGGTGGCATCAATATCGACATTCTGCTTTTATCAATGCGCGAAGTTCTTTGCCCTTCATTTTTTCGTCACGTTCGACAGCATCGACAACAGGGGCTTTCTGGCATTCAAAATGAGCAAAATGGTAAGGATCACTAATGCTGAGAAAAGTGCATGCAGTGGATAATTGTGCCAGCCATGACACAAAAAGAATTCTTGCAGTAATTACAGCCGGAATAATGGCGAAGTTCTTTGGGGATAGAATCACAATTTTTGGGGTTGTTAATGAGTGCTCACGAGGTGTCCTGGCAACTGGTTATTTTCAAAGTGCTTAATGTAGATTTTTGTTCGGAAAATCACCCGAAAAACTTTATAATAAAACCACATTATGGTGGGTTTGTTTAACCATTAATACTTTATACATCATGGCTAGGATTCTTCATCAGTCACCTGACGTCAAAGTCCAGTATCGGCAATCCGAAGGAAAACAGTCCGGGCAGATCAGCGTCGAAACCTTTGCTGACAATTTCGCAGAACTTTCGGGTCAGGGCTTCATCATCATTGTCGATGGTACGCGCCTGACTCCATCGAATGCACACATCGAAATTCGTGATGGCCGTTTGGTTGTGGAGTACCAGGGCAGGGTTGTACTTGATATCGCGCTGGATGCTACCGTCACGGGGGAAGTTTCTTTAGAAAACGGTTGGTATACCGTGGAAGAGGATGATGACCCTTCGGGTCTGCTTTTGCTTGGAGGTGTATTAGGTGCCGGTGGTATTGCGCTTGCCGTGGATAGTGATGATGATTCGGGGTCGTCGTCAAAGCCGACGGCACCGGCCGATTACGCCGATAACGCCGGTCCGGTGCAGAGTGCAACGAGCACGGAACCGGTGACCGACGACACGACGCCGGGTATCAACATCGGTCCGGGCCTGAGCGACAATCCGACGCTGTATGTGGATGGAGTGGAAGTCCCGGCGACGTACGATCCCGTCACAGGTACGCTGACGCCCGATACACCGCTGGGCGACGGTACGTACGATTTCACCTACACCCTGACCGACGAAGCGGGCAACGAGGGACCCGCAAGTGATCCACTCACGATCGA
>NZ_PDNZ01000013.1 GCF_003182595.1 Prosthecochloris marina | reverse complement strand
GGGAGAGTAGGTCGTCGCCGGTTTTTTTTACTACACACATCAAAAGCCCGTCTCAACATAGACGGGCTTTTGTGGTTGTGGTAGTTTGGTATTCTCGAGCGCGGTTTGTCGTGGTCACTGAGCAACGTTTTGTTAGCCTGCTTTAGTAACAGCCGACTCTTTCTTCCCGGCCTTTACTGTCTGTAAAATAATGTAAAACCCCAATATGAAGAATGCTTCTGAAAAAACCTTCAGTGGTTCTTCTGCAAGGGAAAGGTAAGACTGGATAGTACTGGCTGAATGATGATCCCATATTAAATAAAGAATGTCATGTCTGTTAGTGATTACATCTAATGTGACCATACCAAAGAGAAGAGCAAAGCCAAATATGAAAAATGGAAAGGCTTCGCGATAGATTTTCCATTCATTGCGATAAACAAAAAGCACACCTATCCCTAACAGTCCGTATAGACCAACGAGGATGTCGTCGATGCGATCGGTAACAGCAGTTTCTTCTATACCAAAGACACGATGAATCAGAAAATCTATGTTTTCATGAATCGTAAAGACTTCATCCGCAGCCAAAAATATAAACCCGATAGCTATAATCTTCCAGATCAAAGAGGGGTTTTTCCAACGAGAATACCAATTTATTAATAAAACGATGCCAAACGTCGCTAAAAGTTGAAGGAAGGAATATATGGTGACAAATTTACCTTCATCGAAATGATTGACTCCGCTTCTTCTATTTATCTCAAGAGCGGCAATAACTACTACCGAATTTAGTATCAGAACTAAAAATAACAGCTTTCTTGCATTCATAAATCAGCTACCCGTTAATCTGGTTCATTATTACAACACTGTGCTCGCCTGCTACATTACTGCCAGAATATTATATGCTTTTATAGTGTCTTGTCAGCAATATACAGCATAAACGTCTCATGCCAGTCTCAATATATCCAACAATCTAAAATCATAATCATAATTGGATTCCTGGAGCTGAATTTGGATGCTAACTGCTGTTTAACCTGTTTAACAGTCACGAGCCGGTGTGCTATACGTGTGTGGTTGTTTTTTGATGCAGAGGTATATTTTGTTGTGAACGTCCCCTTTCTTTCCTTTGGGTTCAGCGGGGCGAGTGTGTAGCATGTTCATGGAGCTTGTGCTATCTTGGCAGGCAAGGGTGACCGGTAGTAGTGTACTTTCGTCTTTTATTACATCAATCCGAGAGATGAAAAAATCGATGAAGGACAGTTAAATAGTAAAAAACTGAGGATCAAACAATGCAATTTCCACTTCATTACCCCTTGACAGTATCGTTTAAAATTTTTGCTTTAGCTCCTCAACTGTCTATCGTAGATGCAAAGGGTAATTTAATCGTTTATGTAAAACAAAAGTTGTTCAAACTTAAAGAAGCTGTAATCGTATTCAAGGATGAACAACAGAGTAAGCCTATATTCAATTTGAAAGCGGATCGTGTTATTGATTTCTCGGCACAATACCATTTTACTGACCAAGAAGGGAAATCCGTAGGATCGGTGAGGAGGCAAGGTATGAAGTCTCTTTGGAAAGCTCATTATGAAATATTCGGTGGTCAGACAGGTTCGATGAGTATCCAAGAAAAAAATCCTTGGGTGAAGTTGATGGATGGACTGTTAGGGGAGATACCAGTAATTGGAATCTTATCAGCGTACTTGTTTCATCCAGTCTATGCGATATCTCGTATGGATGGACACGTTGTAATGAGAGTGAAAAAACAACCGGCTTTTTTTGAAAGAAAATTTACAATAGACAAAACCGGTGAGATGATTGTTGACGAAGAGAAAAGAGCCATACTGAGTTTAATCATGATGGTCTTATTGGAACGTTGCAGAGGTTAAGCAGCATAAGGTCAACCAATACAGTTCAACTCAATGTGGGAGTCATGGTTTTTCTTGACGCTGTAGCTAACGTGTTCCACTGTTTTTTTTAAGTGAATTTCGTGTTGTTTTTGCTGCTTTTCCTATCCCCTCTAAGGTATAATCGGATAATATCCCCTATGGGGTATATATTGAAAATATACCTTTTAGGGTATGTTTTCTATACACAACCTATTCCAGATTCATGAAAAGTCAGGCGGTACGGACAACTATGCAGCTTGCACGGCTGCTTAACGGACAAAGAAAAGAGAAGGGGCTTTCTCAGAAAAAGGCAGCAGCGAAAGTCGGTATGGTTCCAAAGACTATTTCTGCGCTTGAGAACCATCCGGAAGGCAAGCAGCATTGAAAGTTTGTTCAAATTGCTTTCCGCGCTCGATCTTGAAATCGTTCTGCAACCGAAGTTGCACGTTGAAGACGGGGCGCTCTGGTAATGGGGCGCAAGACGATAACGCGCAAACTCGATGTGCTGATGAACGGCGAGATGGTGGGAGAATGGACACTGACTTCTGCTGGATCCCATGAATTTGCCTATGCTGATACATAGGCTGCGTCGTCTTTTTCTCGTCCGTTATCTCTTTCTCTACCGATACGTAAAAAGAAATATACCGGTGACAGCGTATACTTTTTTTTCGACAATCTTTTGCCCAACAGCGATGCTATTCGAAAACGGATACGAGACCGGTTCGCTACCGGTTCGATCGATGCGTTTCAGCTTCTTGCCGAAATCGGCAGGGACTGTGTGGGAGCCATACAGTTGCTTCCTTCGGGAGTCGTATCTGCACTGGTTCATAAAATTTTCGCTGAACCGGTAACCAATCAGGGTCTTGAGCAGGCAGCAAAAAGGCTGTCTTGAATCCCCCAGCAGCCATTAGTGCTGCGTCGGTGCTTCAAAATGACATTCTACCTGATATCCATAGGCCCCAAGCCCTGGCAGGATACGATTTGTGTTTGGGTTCAGGGGAGCAATTTAGTTGCTAAAGGTTGCAATAAGAAATTAAAGGAGAGAGATCATGTCAAAGACAAAAGGCGTCAAGTTAGACGACACTTACCGAGAAGCGGCTTGCAGTACTGGCTCGTATCCGCGACAGGTCGCCTCACTGGCTCATGTGCAAGGCTATCGAAACATTCTTGGATTGTGAAGAAAAATACGAGCAGGAAAAACGTGAGGATATGGAGCGTTGTGAACGGTATCAACTGACAGGCTATGCAGTATCCCATAAGAAGGCTGTTGAGTGGATCGAAAATCTGGCGCAAGGCAAGGTGAAGGCTTGCTACAAGTAAATTGACTTCCGGAGGCACTGGGTGATGTCGAGTGGCTTCATGCGTTTTCGTATGTAAAAAAAACAGATGCAGTAGCACAAGCAGTAAGGATTATTCTGGACGGTGCAGGTCTCTTGAAATCAATACCCGAGGTTGGCCGCCCTATGGACGATAACACGGGTAGGCGTGAACTGGTTATCTCGTTCGGGGCTGGTTTGTTCTTCGCTAACGATACCGTTGTTATTATTCGCGTTTGGCACAGCAAAGAAAACAGACTGTAGAACCAGTCTGAAGCCTCTCTCAGTGTCCTGATATCTGCCGGTTCAAAAGTCATGAATCGATACTGCTGTTGGTATTTGGTTTCGGAATTTTTTACCGTCCTTATCTTAGCGGATGATTCCGCCATGCAACCATTCCTTCATGCCATAGACATGGATATGGTGGAATTGATCCACGTGAGCACTCTGAAGGAGTGGCTGGACTTGTCAGCAAGAGCATCGGCTCATACGTTTCGAACCGCATCGCTTTGCGTCACTGTCTGAAACGACGGTCATGCTTAGCTTATGGAGAGTCAATGATTACATTTCGTTAAGTTACACCGATGTGGCTCCCTCACCGTTATAACAAGCCGATAAGATAGAGGATTCAAATGAAGGATATCATCAATACGGAGTACTACTTGTCGATTCGGTCTAAAATGATAAGAGAGTTCAGCGCGATGTACAAAGGTGCCAGAAAGGAGCTGTCTTTACATTTCAATGAAGGTAAGATAGATTACCTACAGCAGGAAAGTCAGTCTGATTATGAAAAACTTTTCGAAGAACTACCATATATAGGAGGAAGAAAAAATGCGGACACAATAAATCTGATCATGGGGGCGATTGCGCTTTCCATAATACGTCCGCTTGAGCGAGAAAAGCTAACCGACCGTCAAATCGGTAAAGTTATTTACGAGGCTTTTAATGGATACTTCGAGGCCAGACCGAATATCATCAATCGAATAGTAGGATACATAGCGACATCGAAATTTTATGCTGGAAAAATGAAAAAACAGATTGAGTTGAGTTCTCGGAGAAAATACGAAGATGACTTTGTTTCAGAGTATGTCGAATCAGAGGGAAGGGATTTTGATTTTGGATACAATTATGTTGAGTGTGCGATTCATAAGCTGTTTAAAACATATAAAGTTGAAAGATTTCTGAAATATGTATGCCTGGGAGATTATGTGATGTTCAGGTCGTTTGGTATAGGTTTTACTCGTACTCAGACCATTGCAAATGGAGCTTCCTTTTGCGATTTTCGATTTAGGCGCAGGGGTGAAACTTATAGTGGTTGGCCGCCTGACGATCTCCCTGAATGGAGCGAAACGTAATAAGACATTATCCTTTGTTTTTCATTAACAAACAGCCGCACCGCTGATTTAAGCGTTTTGGCTTGAATGTAATGAAGTATCATGATTGAAGATGTGGTTGTCGAACCGATGACAGAGGAATTCATCTTGTGGCGTTGTCTTCATGGCGGACCACTTTCGCGCGACACCATCGACCAGTGGTCATCCGGCGATAAAACGCCATGGAAGCGCTATCGCGACCGCAACACTGCCTTTTTGGTGAAGCTTACCAGAACTTATGGAGCTTGTGCTATCCTGGCACGCGATGGTGACCGGATTGTAGGGCACCTTCGTTTCTATCCCAAATCTGTCTGTTGCAAGGAAGGTGCAGGAGGCCTTTGCCTTCAGCAGGATTTTCCGGCAAGTCCGGCTGAAGGCTTTTCCGACAGCGACTTTCTGGAACCTGCACAGATAGAAGACAGGACGCTTGTCGTGCATTGTCTTATGACGGGAAGCCCTCAGCAGAAAGAGAATCCCTACCAGCGGAAAGGCATCGGCACATGCATGGTAAATGCCTTGATTGAGTGGGCCAAAGTAAATGGTTGGGAACGAATCGAGGCGGGCTCTTTTGAGGATCTTCCCATCATCTACGATATTACAGGCAGTGCCGGACATACATTCTGGGAGAAAATGGGATTTCGCCTTGTTGATCGGCACCCTCACCCGGATTTGCAGGATCGTAGCCGGTTCGGTGAGTTCATCAAGGCGCTCGAAGAGCAGGCCAAGTCTATCGGGATTCCTCCTGAGCGGGCGACCGACCGACTCGTGATGTGTCTTGACCTGACATGAGCCTGATGGCCGACATGTCATTTGAGAGGGACCACTCGTAACGAAAAAGAAATAAAGCATGCACTCAATACGAAAAGATATGCAAGAATTCCATGAACAACTCAGGAATGGAGCTATACAACGGGCCTACAGAGCATTGCTTTCTTACATGATGGAGTTGCGAATACATTTCAAGAACAAGTACCCGGATTCTTCCGTATCCGCCCTATATCAAGGATACATGGATATGACGTACTTTGCCGTTTCCCCACCGTCACTCAAGCAGCGTGACTTGAAGATTGCAATTGTCTTCAACTATGAAGCTTTCCGTTTTGAAGCTTGGCTCTCGGGTAGAAACAGGGATGTCAATCGGAAATACTGGGAGACGTTCAAAGACCGAAAATGGCCCGCATACCGCGTTGTCACACCTGCCAAAGGTGTGGATTCGATTGTTGAGTGCGATCTCGCCCAAGGTTTTGACCTCAGTGACTCGGATGCCTTAACGGCAAGCATCGAGACTGGTACGAATACGTTCATCAAAGACATTGAGGGGATTCTTACCTGATATAAATTTCTGTATCAAAAGAGCGATGAGATAATGAAAATATCTGTCTGTTCAAACCGGCCAATTCTTTCATCATGCGGTTTGAAAGACCTGGACTATCAGGTCGATACCTACGTTGGGTGTGAACATTACTGTTATTACTGCTATGCTCTTGCTCAAGCTGAAACTGACTGGTCAAAGGAAATCCTCGTACACAAAGATATCGTCAAGCAATTGAGCGGAGAAATTGACAAGGTATCACCTCAGCCAATTTATATGGGCTACCATACTGATCCTTACCAACCCTGCGAGGTTCAATATCGCCAAACCAGAAAGGTCTTGGAGTTACTCAAAGAAAAGGGGTTTTCAGCAAGTATTCTTACCAAGTCTGATCTGGTTGTTCGTGATATTGATATTCTAAAGGAAATGAAAAGCGCCGTTGTCAGTGTTTCGGTGGCATTTAATGATAACCGAATACGCAAGCTCTTTGAAGCGAATACCATAGCCACCGAGAAAAGAATCGAAGCTCTCCGTCAACTAAAAAAGGCAGGTGTAAAAACAGGAGCCCTAATC
The DNA here is from genome assembly GCF_003182595.1 of Prosthecochloris marina. NCBI lineage: Bacteria > Pseudomonadati > Chlorobiota > Chlorobiia > Chlorobiales > Chlorobiaceae > Prosthecochloris > Prosthecochloris marina. The sequence goes on along the minus strand of NZ_PDNZ01000013.1, from coordinate 17,053 downwards.
TGTCCGGTTATTCCTTACATAACGGATACATTTCACTTGATTGATATGGTGGAACCATATACTGAAGTGATCTGGATATACGGGCTTAGTATAAATGATCGTTCAGGTCAAAATTGGCTGAATGTTCGAAAGATTTTAAGCAGTCATTTTCCTGATTTGGTAGAGCAGATTGAACCAACATTATTCTCAAAAGACCATATGTATTGGAGACAGCTTGGAGATGGCTTGAGAGCGCTAAAACAGAATCGGCAATTGGATTTGGAAATTCATTTGTAGGAATTTTGCAATTACAAAAGTCCGTTTTTCAAGGATGGGCTTTTGGCGTTTGTGGTTCTCCCCTGCTTGTCGGGAATCCAGACGATCGCTTAAAGACGAAGCTGCCAAGCTGAATATTGGAGGGGCGGAATTACTTTTTATTTTGGTTTTAGTAGTTGTTCTCCTCTGCAAGTACTGATGCAAAAGATCCATGAACGTTGATCCCGAAACACGCTATTCAAACCATTCAGTGGTGACGTAATTCGCAAAAATGGTACAACTAACAAGATGTTGCGTTTGGACTGCAATTCACCTAAACTTTGGTTTATCGCTTAGCTTGGCATGAGGTTTCTTAAAAAATATCAATGCATAAAAAAAGATCTCTGTTAAGGAAAATATTTCTCTGGGTTAGTGCAACTTTACTGGCTCTTTTACTGACTATTATCGGTTTAGGGTTTTGGCTGTCTCCAGGGGAGCTTAATTTTGATTCTCCATATCATCCATTCAAAACAGAGCAAGCAAAAGAGGAATATTTAAAGCTATATGACGAGAGAGCAAAGAAATGGCCCGTTATATCAACAACTAAAATGGTAAATACATCTTATGGTCAAACGTTTGTAAGAATCAGTGGCCCAGATAGAGCCGCTCCATTAGTTTTGATGCATGGTGCAGGTGGTAACTCTCTGCAGTGGATGCCTAATGTTGAATCACTATCGAAACATTACAGAGTCTATACAGTCGACAATGTGTATGATAATGGCCGAAGCATTCCTGTCAAAATCATGGCAGATGCCAATGATTATGTAAGTTGGCTAAATGAGCTTTTTGATGCATTAGGATTCCACGATCGGGTCAATATGGTGGGTTTATCTTACGGCGGATGGATAACAGCCCAATATGCACTAAAATTCCCTAACCGTCTCGATAAAATTGTTTTATTGGCGCCAGTCGGTACGGTTGTGCAACTGTCACCAGAGTGGATCGTCCGGGCAATTTCTGTTGCTATACCTCTTAAGTTCTTTTCTCGAAATTTCGTTTACTGGTTAGCAGAAGACGCTGTTCACTCTGGTAAAAAAAGTCGAGCCTTAATCGAAGAACACGTTGATGAAACATTTATGGCTGTGCGGAGTTTTAAACCAAAACGGATGGTAAATCCCTGCGTATTGACTGATGAAGAATTGCAGAGTATCAGAATACCCACTCTATTTATGGTTGGTGAAAACGAAAAGATATATTCACCTCATGAAGTTCTTGAACGGTTGAACAGGGTGGCTCCGCAAATTCAAACCAAACTGATTATGAACGCGGGGCATGATTTAACGATAGTGCAGGCAGAGACGGTTAACAGCTTGATAACAGAGTTCCTAAATCAATCGCAAGGAATTCCATGAAACCTAACAAGGCAAATTCACTCGGACGTTAAAAAGCACTACGCCTTCGCCGCTTTGTTTATCGCCGTATTGCCGCCCGGTGATTTTACGACGTTAGCTGCCGAATACCAGTATGAGAGATATGGGCAGGAAATGAATCATTCTATTACTTCAAAGCAACTACTGATTCGTCGATTTGAGCGAGACGATGCCGAAGATTTTGTCAGCTTCATGACAGATCCTGAATCCACCAGGTTTCTGACTTTCGGCGAAGAGCAGAAAAGCCGCGAAGGAGTCAAAGAACTTCTCGATGTCACCATAGCGTCCTACGATTCCGAAGCACCACTGATGGCTTTCGCAGTCGAACATCAGGAAAGCAGGCAGTTTATCGGGTTCTGCGGTTTGACTCCACGTGAGGAAGGTACGGTGGAAATCATGTATGCAGTGATGCCAAATGAACGTGGAAAAAGATATGCAACCGAGATCGCGGCAACGTTAGCGAAGTATGCCGTCAATCAACTCGGTTATCGGCAAGTGATAGCGCCGGTCTCTCCTGAGCACGAAGTTTCGAAAACTGTAGCGTTGAAGGCTGGTTTCAGAGACCATGGAATCAGTCAAAACCCTGGTTCTTCAGAGATTGTGCACCTGTTCGTATTTGACGGGAATAGTTGACAAAGCGTTAGTCACCAGAGGATTTGAAATAATGAAAAAAGCACTGCAGCTTCTGTTTGTCGTGTCGCCACTGCTCTCGGCACTACTTTACAGTTCCACGGGCAGAATCGATCTGCCCTATGGGGTGTATGCGGCATACTGCTTGCCAATCATTTTTTCGGTCTCGTGGTTTTCTGGAGGCTGCGCCTCTATATTGCAAGTGTCTTGACCTATCTGGTCTTTACGGGCTCGGATATAGGCAGAATGCAATGTTGGGAGGAATTCCTGTTGCAATAAGGCCTACGGGCGGCATCTTTCTCCTGGCCTCGTTGTCCTTTGTTAATTGGGCCATGTTCACAAATCAGTTCTTCTCAACTCGTGCGCCTTCAGGAGGATAGAGGCCAGTATGTCGTCACTACCGGTCCGTACCGCTTTGTTTGTCATCCCGGTTATCGGGGTCTGGATAGGGTTTTCGGTAATGGTTGGCTCGTGGATTGCTTTGTTGAGCACCACAATATCGTCTGTGGTCATGATTGTAAGGGCTATTCGTGAAGACCGCTTCCTGCAAGACCAGCTCACGGGTTATGAAGAATATTGCCGTAAGGTTAAATGGCGGTTGATGCCGTATGTGTGGTGACGATACTTATTGCTCAATGCAACTGCCTGGCGATATTGGGTGCTCAGAATTCTTTTGTATTATGCGATAAGTCGTTGTTCATAAAACATCAGGAAACGAGATGACTATAAAAGAAATAGAGAAGAAAACTTTGGCCCTTAATGCTTTGGACAAAATCCATTTGGTTGAGAAGCTTCTCTCCAGCCTGGATAAGCCCGATCCGGAAATCGAGCAGGCCTGGATAAAGGAAGCCGAAGAACGGTTTGCCGCCTATGAAAAAGGTGAACTGAAAGCTATCCCTCTTGAGAAGGTGCTGAGAGACATTAAACGCAAATGAATGTATACTTTTCCGCTCTCGCTCAAAAGGAATTACAGGAAGCAGTTTCTTATTACGACGAAATATCCCCTGTATTAGGTGATGAACTTTTGCGAGAAGTTGAGCAGGCCAAGAGCAACATCCTTTCGTTTCCTTTTGCATGGTCATCTGCCGGAAAAGAACAGCGAAAATATGTGCTCCCACGGTTTCCTTATCTGATCATATATAAAGTCTATTGTGACCGCGTTGTTGTTGCTGCTTTCGCTCATCAACACCGACTTCCAGAGGATTACATCAATAGAAAATAAGCACTTGTAGTTTGTTCATCAAGTGGAGAAAAAGCAAGCTCCAAGGAACAACAACATGAGAGTAAAATATTTTTCAGATAACGACATAACTCATATTGAGTTCACTGATAATGAGGCATAGGAGACAAAAGAAATCAGTGAAAACATCTATATCGATATTGATGAGAAAGGAACCTTGTCAGTATGACAATTGAACATGCAATGACGAATGCGATGCTCTCCGAGTTTTCTCTTCAGGAAGTCACATCTAAATCAGCCTGATTTTGTACATGGAGGTTCGGCAGTTCCATTAAAGAAAAAAAGCCGCCCTGAATTTCCAGAGGCGGCTTTTTTAATGCATAGGTGTTTTTTTCACGAACCTCATCCGAGGTCGAAGCAGTCGAGGTTCATGACCTTGTTTCATGCGGCGACGAAGTCGTGCACAAACTTTTCCTGTGCGTCGTCGCTTCCGTAGACTTCCGCGATGGTGCGGAGCCGGGAGTATGAGCCGAAGACGAGGTCGCCAAACGGGACGACCTGTTCAGTGTGGTCGGACTGAAAAATTCAATTACATCGCCCGTTCCGAATTTCACGAAGAACGGCACTTAAACTCATGGAAAACGTTCCTGCTGTGCGAAAAAAACGTCGAGTCGGTCAAGGAGGCAAGCCGCAAGAACGACCGGGTGTCGCTGTTTCTCTAACGGGGAGGTTATACCTCAATTCTCAATTGCGTAAGCTCTTTCACATCCCAAAGACCCAGTGACTTGTCTCTAAAAACACCATCCATTTCTGTGCAATTCTCATTAAGAATTATCTTAGGTTCCGGAAAATTGAACGGCGTCTTCTGAAAATTCACAGGACGCCAGCCACCTGTAACGATGTCCTTGTTTGTTTTTTCTTCAGGAAATGTCGTTGTCATAAAGAACCTAGAGCCGCTTCGTAGAATATTGATTAGTGCTTTATGAATATCAGATATCGAAAAGTGCACCAAACAGTCGCGGCAGAAAACCAAATCCATAGGTCTTTGAACATCTTCAAGTAGATTGAAATGAACAAAAGATATGTTGTTGCTTCTATGCTTCTGATTGTTACCGGAGATGATCGAATGGACAATATCCCCTCCTAAATAAACGTTATCAGAAAGATCAATTCTCTGAAACCAGTTAAAGTCACCGCAAGGGACATCAAAGATGGAGGTTATCTTCAGGCTCTTGATGATTTTAGGGACTTCTTCAATTATTGTTTTTGTTTGCAGCAATGTTGAGCCGATGCCAGAGACTGACCCGTCGGCTTTCCAAATATTTGCCTTCTCAATTTCAGTAAATACTTGTTCAGCAGATCTTCCCGCAAACTTTCTTCCGTCCGAATAGTCAAATAGGTCTGAACGATCCATGTATTACATACTCCAATTCATATTCTGGTCTGGTATACCATTATTTTATTATCAGCATCACAGATTTCGATATGTCCTGCAAACAATATACAGCGTAGACACATTTCGCCAGATCAAAACTTCTGCGTTCTACCAGCCCGAGTGTAGGTTCTGAGGCAAAAAAAGCCGCCCCGGTATTCTGGAGGCGGCTGTTTTTATTGAGGTCTCGTTTCCCGTTACCTTAGCAGAGGTCGAAGCGGTCGAGGTTCATGACCTTGTTCCATGCGGCCACGAAGTCATGCACGAACTTTTCCTGTGCGTCGTCGCTTCCGTAGACTTCCGAAATAGTGCGGAGCCGGGAGTTCGAGCCGAAAATGAGATCGGCACGGGTGGCAGTCCACCTTGGTTCACCGGTTTTGCGGTCACGGCCCTCGAACGTCTCATGCTCTTTCGAGACAGGTTTCCACTCCGTGCCCATGTCAAGCAGGTTGACGAAGAAATCATTGGTGAGTTTTTCCGGCCGTTTGGTGAAGACACCTTGCTGTGATTGTTCGAAATTGACGTTCAGCACCCGCAGGCCGCCGACGAGCACGGTCATCTCCGGTGCCGTGAGTGTCAGCAACTGAGCGCGGTCGACGAGCATTTCCTCTGCGGAGACGCTGTATTTCTTTTTCATGTAATTGCGGAACCCGTCAGCCAATGGTTCGAGAACCGAGAACGAGTCCGCGTCGGTCTGCTCCTGCAAGGCATCCGTGCGGCCCGGTGTGAAGGGAACGGTCACATCGTTACCGCTAAGTCTGGCAGCTTCTTCGATGCCTGCGCACCCTCCCAGCACGATCAAGTCGGCGAGCGAAACTTTCTTGCCGCCAGACTGTTCTCCGTTGAAGACATCATGGATTTCCTCGAGTTTCTGCAGCACCCGTTGCAGTTGCTCGGGCTGATTGACTTTCCAGTCTTTCTGCGGAGCGAGCCGGATGCGCGCGCCGTTTGCCCCACCGCGCTTGTCGGAACCGCGGAACGTCGAAGCTGAAGCCCAAGCCGTTGTGACCAGTTCTGAAATTGTCAGGCCGGAGGCAAGGAGCCGTTTCTTGAGCTCCGTGATCTCCCCTTCGCCGATCAGCTCATGATCGACAGCGGGAACCGGGTCTTGCCAGATCAAATCCTCCGCAGGGACTTCCGCGCCGAGATAGCGTGATTTCGGGCCCATGTCACGGTGTGTCAGTTTGAACCACGCCCGGGCGAAGGCGTCCGCGAACTGGTCCGGATGCTCGTAGAATCGCTGTGAAATCGGCCCGTAGATCGGATCCATGCGCATCGCCAGGTCTGCGGTGGTCATCATGGTCGGAACACGTTTCGATGGATCGTGGGCGGCCGGTGCGAGATCCTCTTCGGCCACATCTTTCGGCTTCCATTGCCATGCTCCCGCGGGGCTTTTCGTCAGTTCCCACTCGTATTTGAAGAGCATGCCGAGATAACCCATATCCCAATGAATCGGGTCGGGTGTCCATGCCCCCTCCAGTCCGCTGGTCATGGTCTCGTCCCCCTTGCCGCTGCCGTAGTCGCTTTTCCAGCCGAGCCCTTGTTCCTCTATTCCGGCGGCCTCGGGTTCGGGGCCTAACAGCTTCGGGTCACCGACGCCGTGACATTTGCCGAAGGTGTGACCACCGGCCACGAGTGCCACGGTCTCCTCGTCATTCATGGCCATGCGTGCGAAGGTTTCGCGAATGTCCTTGCCGGCAGCAATGGGATCCGGTTTGCCGTCGGGCCCTTCGGGATTGACGTAGATCAGCCCCATCTGCACTGCAGCCAAGGGATTTTCAAGGTCTCGTTCCCCGCTATAGCGAGTGTTGCCGAGCCACTCGACCTCTTTGCCCCAGTAAATATCCTCTTCAGGTTCCCAAATGTCCACACGTCCACCGCCGAACCCGAAGGTTTTGAACCCCATCGACTCCAGCGCACAGTTGCCCGCAAGGATCATGAGGTCAGCCCAGGATAGTTTCCGTCCATACTTCTGCTTTATCGGCCAGAGCAGTCGGCGCGCCTTATCGAGGTTCGCGTTGTCGGGCCAGCTATTGAGCGGTGCGAAGCGCTGATTGCCGGTGCCTCCCCCGCCGCGCCCGTCGCCGGTTCGATAAGTGCCCGCGCTGTGCCACGCCATGCGGATGAATAGCCCGCCATAATGACCATAGTCAGCGGGCCACCACTCCTGCGAATCGGTCATCAGTGCATAGAGGTCTTGTTTGACGGCTGCAAGGTCAAGTGTTTTGAACGCTTCGGGGTACCTGAACGCTTCATCCAGGGGATTACCCAGGGAAGAGTGCTGATGAAGCATATCGAGATTGAGCTGGTTCGGCCACCAGTCCCGATTCGATGTGCCACTTCCGGCTATCTGTTTGTCTGACATGCCCGTAACCGGGCATTTACTTTGTTCATTCATACCGTTTCCCCCTTCTTTTTTCTGAACGTTTACAAGGTACTTCTATGAATAAATAGTGCTACGCGCATTACTTCTGGTACTGCATAGAATTTCCGATTATTCGATAATCGGAATCATTATTAATAACAGGATAAGAAAACCACCCTCTCTTTTCAAGGGGAATTCAGCTTTTTTCTTTGCATTCAGGGCAGGTTCCGAAAAAGTCTATCCGATGCCCTGCAATATCGAAATCTGTCGAATGCTGGATTTGCTCGTCGATTTCAGGAAACAGATACGCTTCGAAATCAACGATTTTGCCGCATTTTCGGCAGATAAGGTGGTAATGCGGTTTGGTTTTGGCCTCGAACCGGTCAAAGGTGCTGCCGGCGTCTATTTTCTGTGCAAGGCCCTGGTCGATAAGAATCGCGAGATTTCTATAGACCGTACCAAGGCTTAGTTTGGGAAACTCCGGCTTGAGCTTATCGTACAGCCACGTGGCTGTTGGGTGGCATTCGGTAGAGCGAAGAACTTCCAGAATACGTTCCCTCTGCCGGCTGTTTCGGTAATGCTTTGCCGAAAGTTTCTGCTTCACGGATCAAATCTATTCGTAAACGGTTATTCTTTCGGCAATGTACTATTTTCATGTCTTTGTAAAAAAGGTTCTGCCTTCCGGAAGCATTTCTGCTATCAATGATCCTTGATCCATTCAACAAGTTTTTCCCTGATCTCATCGCGAACTCGCCTGAAAACATCGAGTTTTTCTTCATCTGTTCCTGTTGCTTCGGCTGGATCGTCGAACGGCCAGTAGAAGCGGTTTTCCTCACTAAGGAGTCCGGGCCAGATTCTCGGGCAGGTTTCGTTTGCTTTACTGCACACTACGATGAGATAGTGGATGAATGTTTTGCCGAGATATTCCTCCAGGCCTTTAGGGTGCTGGCCGCTTATGTCTATATCGACCTCTTGCATGACCTGTACCGCCACGGGATGAATCTCGTCCCGGGCTTCCATGCCGGCGCTGAGCGGTTCGAACCGGTCACCGGCCATATCGCGTAATAATCCTTCTGCCATCTGGCTGCGAGCGGAGTTGCCGGTACAGAGGAAAAGCACTTTTTGTTTTTTGTCCATAATCATGATTTTTGCCGGACGATATGTGCCGGTTTGTTGATAATTATGTGTACCTGAAAAAGGTAGCTGTTTCAACGGGTGCGTTATTGCTTGCTTTGCAAAGGTTTTACATTGTAGACACTTATGGCCTTTCGAAAACCGTCAGGAATAATATATTTGGTTTATTGTTTCATTATCGTAAATTTACGATAAACTATGATATCTTACAATGCGGAGGACGGACAAACACATAGATTACAGTGAAGAAGAGCTGGAAATGGCGCAATTTGCCAAAGCGCTCGGGCATCCTGTCAGAATAAAAATACTGATGCTGCTCGAGAGCCAATCCTGTTGTTTTACCGGTGAGATGACTGCCATGATTCCTCTGGCCCAGTCTACGGTTTCCCAGCATCTCAAGGCGCTCCATGAAGTGGGGCTCATTCAGGGTGAGATCAGTCCGCCAAGGGTGAAATATTGCATCAACAGGAAAAATTGGGCAAAAGCGCGGAATCTGTTCGGAAAGTTTTTTGCTGAAAAGAGAGCAGTCTCGCCTTGAGTGAGGGTGTAGCGGAATGAATTGACGGATAGCAAAATTTTTTTATAACAATTATCGCCTATTTGCGATATGCGATGCAAAATGAAGAGTTACGATGAAAAAACACATTAAAGTACTTGGTTCTGGTTGTGCGACCTGTAAGCAGCTTGAGTCGCTTGTCCGTGAGGTTGTCGTCGAGTCAGGCATTGAGGCGACAGTTGAAAAAGTTGAGGATATTCAGCAGATCATGTCCTACAACGTTCTTTCAACTCCCGTTCTTGTTGTTGACGAGGTGGTCAAATGTTCGGGGCGTATACCCTCACGAGAAGAGATCGAGGGGTACCTCTAAAAACTTATTGTGCGCCCAAATTGCTGCGTTATCCCGACCTGTCGGGATCGAAATTCTCATGTCCCGACAAGTCGGGACACTCCGGTTTTGAAGTTTATCCCGATAGAATCGGGACTCATGACACCTTTTAGAGGTACCTTTACGATTTGTTTGGATGATAGCAAGAGATGCTGAGCAATTTTTGAAGTATACATATCGGGATTATGAAGCAAAGAGAAAAAGGATCGCAACAGGGAGGCCAAACAGGAATGTGGCTGAGGTATGCCGTTGTTTCTGTGGGTTTGTTGTCTCTGTACAACAATCTCGAGTTGTTGGCTGAACTCATAATCGGGATTCTGGGATTAAGCCGTGACAATCATTTTGGCGAGGCGTTCTACTTTTTTATCTATGAGGTGCCGAAAGTGTTGCTCCTGCTTGTTGGGGTTGTTTTTGTCATGGGTATTGTGCACACCTTTGTCTCTCCTGAAAAGACAAGGTCGCTACTTTCCGGTAAAGCGACTGGGGTGGGCAATGTTATGGCGGCGGGGCTCGGTGTTGTGACGCCGTTCTGCTCATGTTCTGCAGTGCCTCTTTTTATCGGTTTCCTGCAGGCGGGCGTTCCGCTTGGGGTGACGTTTTCATTTCTGATTGCGGCACCGATGGTCAATGAGGTGGCGCTTGCCTTGCTGTTCGGGATGTTCGGCTGGAAAATTGCCCTGACTTATATGACCATGGGGCTTGGCATTGCGATTATGGCCGGGATGGTTATCGGGAAACTCGGTTTGGAAAATCAACTTGAAGAGTGGGTCAGGAAGATGTTGAACAGCACTGTTGCAGCGAATGCAAAGGGATCGGATATTTCCTGGCCTGAACGATTCGGTGAGGGTCTCGATCATGTTCGATCGATCGTCGGAAAAGTCTGGCTTTATATTGTCGTGGGAGTAGGTGTCGGCGCCGGCATCCACGGGTATGTACCCGAAAACTTCATGGCTGAACTGATGGGTGAAAGCGCATGGTGGTCAGTACCTGCCGCGGTGCTGCTGGGTGTTCCCATGTACTCGAATGCTGCAGGTATCCTGCCTGTTGTGCAGGCGCTTTTGGGCAAAGGAGCTGCGCTTGGAACTGCCATGGCGTTCATGATGAGTGTCATCGCTTTATCGGCTCCTGAAATGATTATCTTGCGCAAAGTCCTCAAGCCACGTTTGATTGCGGTTTTTGCGGGTGTTGTCGCTGCAGGGATCGTGCTGGTGGGGTATGTGTTTAATCTGGTGCTTTAGCTCTCATAAAAAGATTCTCAGCTTACAGGAACAGTTCGGCTGGATCGATTGCAAGGAAATCCTGCCACGGGATTCCGGAGTTGCCGACCAGGAGGACTTTTTCAGGATTGTACCGCTGTTTGAAAGCCTCGATACCGGATGTGTATCGGGTACTACCTGACTTTACCTCGAGGCCAATGACCTTGCTCTTATGCACGAGAATAAAATCGACCTCATGGTTACCGTGTCGCCAGTAGTTGAGCTGGTATCCCGTGGATAACGAATGATTGAGCAAATGGGCTCCGATTGCAGATTCTACCCAGCGTCCCCATTCGGCGGGTTTTTCGACAATATCATTGAAAGTGCTCTCCTGCTGGGCACTGATCAAGGCTGTATTATGGACCTGGAACTTAGGGCTCGAAGCTCTTCTCCGAACAATTTCCGGACTGTATTTTTCAAGTCCGCCGAGGAGTCCTGCTGTATCGAGAAGTTGCAGATAGTGCGCAAGGGTTGTCGTGTTTCCTGCGTCCTGAAGCTGTCCCATGATTTTAGTGTAGGACAGTATCTGGCCTGAATAATGGCACCCGAGCTCGAACAATCGTTTCATCAAGGCTGGTTTGTCGACACGGTTGAGCATGAGGATATCCCTTGAAATACTGCTTTCTATCAGTGAGTCCTTTATGTAGCGAGACCACCGTTCTTCATCGCCGATCAGGGCTGCTGCTCCAGGGTATCCCCCGAACCAGACATACTCTTCGGGTGTCAAACCGAACGCCTGTTTCATCTCCGAATATGACCAGTGTCCGAGATAGATTGTTTCAAAGCGCCCGGCAAGCGATTCGCTCAGTCCTTCCTGGAGCAGGAGCCTCGATGATCCGAGCAAAACCACTTTCAGGTTGAGGTTGTTTGCACTGTCGTTGTCCCACTCCCGCTTAACGGTTTCACTCCAGTTGCTGATTTTCTGTATTTCATCGATAATCAGGATCGCCTCTTTCCGCGGAGACCGTCGTAGTGCGATTCGAGTAGCTTCCCACTGTTGAGAAATCCATGCCGACTGTCCTACAGAAACATTGTCTGCCGTGGTAAAATGAGTGGTTTGTTTTGTCGCTTGCATGAATTGCTGGGCAAGCGTTGTTTTACCCACCTGCCGGGGTCCATGAATGACCTGGATAAACCGGCGCGGTTCTGCATCCAGGCGCTTTTCAAGAAGGGCTTTTTGCTGTCTTTCTATAAGCACTGCTGCTATTTTTGCTTTTGCTGTTGAGTAAATTTAATCAATTTATTGAGTAAATGAAATGGTGCAGGAAGGTACCAATGACAGCGAAAGATGAAGTCTTCATGGTGTCATGTTGCGTTGCTTTTTTGTTTACAGCTGGGTTTGTGCGACGGTTTTTCGGAAACGGGTAAGCGCTATGAGGAAAAATACCGTTCCGATGAGGCTTATGACGGCAAACTGTTTCCAGACCACGCTGATTCCGGCCCCGCGATACATGATCGCTTTTGAAAAATTGACAAAGTGGGTCGTTGGGGAGATGAGCATGATGTTCTGGACAATTTCAGGCATGCTTTCCCGTGGTGTGACTCCCCCCGAGAGCAGTTGCATCGGCAGGATGACAAGAATGATCAGCAAACCGAACTGAGGCATGGACCTGGCGATGGTTCCCAGAAAAATACCGATGGATGTCGTTGAAAAAAGATGGAGCATCGCACCGATCATGAAGAGTGTGATCGAGCCGGCGATAGGTACCTGGAAAAGACCCTTGACAACCAGAAACAAAGAGAGCATTGCGCTGGCAAGAACCACTATGCCGTTGGCCCAGACTTTTGCTCCCATGATTTCCAACGGGGTGAGTGGCATGACGAGCAGGTGTTCGATGGTGCCCCGTTCCCGTTCCCTGATCAAAGCTGCCCCTGTGAGAATGATGGAGAGAATGGTGATGTTTGTCATGATTTCCATGACGCTGCCGAACCAGATCCCGTTGAGGTTCGGGTTGAAACGTACTTTGACGGCAAGATCGATGGGCAGAGGTGTCGATGTTCTGTATCCTCGAACAAACTCCAGCACCTCCCCGTTGATGATACTGCTGATATAGCTCGATCCGATAAATGCTTGTGTCATCCGGGTTGCGTCGACGTTGACCTGTATTTCCGGAAGTTTTCCCGCGAGTACGTCGTGCTGGAACTCAGGTGGAATAACAAGCACGAAGGTGTAGAGCCCTTCATCCATACCGGGATCGATTTCCTGCTGTGAAATATGTTCGGGATGTTTGAAATGTGGAGGGTAAAACGCATCGATGATACGCTCCGACAGTGGTGAACGGTCGTTATCCACAAACGCTATGGGGGCGTTGTGCAGTTCACGGGACTGTGCTCCGGCAGCTACATAAATGCCGACGGTGAACATGAAAAGGATGAGCCCGAGCATAATTTTGTCGCTCCAGAGACTTCTCAGTTCTTTGATGCCCAAGTGCCAGATGTTTCTTGCCGTGTGTCGTTTCATTTTTTCACTCCCCCTGTTTTTTGAGCAGGATAAGACTCAGGCCTGTAAACACCGGGATAAAGGCGCAAAGAGCGGCAATATAGCCGTACAGGTCTCCCATGCCGAGTTCTTTGGTGAAACATCCTCTCGAGATATAGAGAAAATAGGTTGTCGGGTAGATGTTGCCGAGAAATGCGCTGGCCCCGTCGAGGGAGGATACCGGATCGGTCAGGCCACAGAAGCGGACGGCGGGTATCAAGGTTGCGAATGCCGTTACCGCGAGGGCCGCAAGTTGTGTGCGGGTAAAGGAAGACATCAGGAGTCCGAAACCGGTTGTGACGATGACATACAGCAGGGCGCTGAACGTCAATGTCGCAAAGCTTCCCCTGACGGGAACGTCGAACACCGTGACGGAGAGCACGACAAGCGTAAAGAAGCTGATCATTCCGATGGCAATGTAAGGAATCTGCTTGCCGAGCAGGAACTCCAGGCGTGTTACCGGTGTGACATAGAGGTTGGTGATCGAACCGAGCTCTTTTTCACGCACGATACCAAGGGCCATGAGGATAGCGGGGATAAAGATCAGCAACAGTGGGATGACGGCCGGAACCATTGCTGTCAAACTTTCGAAATCCTGGTTGTAACGATACCTGACCTTGAGCGACACCGGGGCAAAGGTCGGTTTATCGCCATAGGTCCTTACTGCAAGGTCGGAAAGGTAATGGGAGTGGAGGCCATAGATGTAGCCCCTGATGGTTTCACCATGAAAAGGCATCGAGCCGTCGATGAGAGCCATGATCTCCGTGTTTCTTCCCCGTTTGAGGTCTTTTCCGAAATCGGGGGGAATTTCGAACACGGCTTGCAGTTCGCCGTTCTGGAGACGGCGCTCTATGTCGTCGGCCGATACAAGCGGTGGGTGCTCGGTGAAGTAGACCGAGCTGCCCATACTTGCGATGTAGTCCCGGCTTTCCGGGCTGTTGTCCCGGTCAAGAACAGCGAAAGGAGTGTCTTTTATATCGAACGTTATACCGTAGCCGAGGATCAGCATCAAAATAACCGATCCAAGTAATGCGAAAGCCAGGCGTACAGGGTCGCGTATTATTTCGAGAGACTCTCTGTACATGTAGCCGTACATTCTTCTCGGACTGAAGATGATGTTTTTCGTCTCGGCTTGGGGGGAAACTGACAGCTTCTCCGACGGCGTAGCCGATATGCCGTCGGAGTGCTCTTCACCGGCGGCCTGACGGAGATACCCGATAAAGGCGTCTTCCAGGTTTGCAGCCTTGCTGGAGCGGACAAGTTCATCCGGTGCTCCGATCGCAAGGACTTTTCCAGCGTGCATAAGTGATATGCGGTCGCAGCGTTCCCCTTCGTTCATGAAGTGGGTGGAAATAAATATGGTGACTCCCTGATTACGGGAAAGGTCGATGAGAATTTCCCAGAACTGGTCTCTGGCCAGCGGGTCGACACCGGACGTTGGTTCGTCGAGGATGAGGAGTTCAGGATCATGGACTACGGCTACGGCAAGTGAAAGACGCTGCCGTATTCCCATGGGTAAATCGGTGGCAAGCTTTGTTCTATAGGATTCCAGTGAAAAGCGCTCGGTCAGCTCGTCTACCCTTGAGGCAATGCGTTCCTCAGGAAGATGAAAGAGGCGTGCATGCATCGTGAGGTTCTGCTCGACAGTGAGTTCACCGTAGAGAGAAAAAGACTGGGACATGTAGCCGACTCGCTTTCTTGTTGCCAGATCGAATGCGTCGATGCGCCGGCCAAACAATGTTGCACTGCCTTCGCTGGATGGAAGAAGGCCGGTCAGCATTTTCATGGTTGTGGTTTTGCCGCAACCGTTTGAACCGAGAAAACCGAAAATCTCGCCCTGTCCAATGGAGAAACTGACGTGGTCGACAGCAGTGAAGTCGCCAAACCGTTTGGTCAGGCCGTCGGCCTCGATCGCGGTGGTTTTTTGTTCTCGAGTGTATGGAGGGATGACAAGAGATGAGTGGTCTCCTCGTTTCTCGGTAGGAAGAAGCTCGATAAATGCATCCTCGAGGTTGTCTTTTCCCGCTCGCTTTCTCAATTCACCTGGAGTTCCTTGCGAAAGGATATGCCCGCTATCCATCGCAGCGAGCCAGTCAAAACGTTCGGCTTCCTGCATGTATGCAGTTGCCACAATGACACTGATTGCCTTTCGGTTCCGTATACGGGCGATCAGTTCCCAGAATTGCTGCCGGGAAAGAGGGTCTACACCTGTTGTCGGCTCATCGAGGATCAAAAGATCCGGTTCATGAATCAGCGAGCAGCACAGACCCAGCTTCTGTTTCATGCCCCCCGATAGTTTGCCTGCGGGCCGGTTGCTGAACGGCAGCAATCCGGTACTTTCGAGCACTTCCTCTATCTGGGTACGTCTCTTGTTCGCCGGGAGGCCGAAAAGCCTGCCGAAAAAATCGACGTTTTCATGGACTGTAAGCGTGAGGTAGAGGTTTTTTCCCAGTCCTTGAGGCATGTAGGCGATTCGAGGTGATACCGAACGGCGAAATCCCGAATCTCCGATATCCCCACCCAGTACACTGATTGCTCCACTCTGTATTTTGGTTGCGCCGGCTACAAGACCGAGCAATGTGGATTTTCCTACACCATCAGGTCCAATAAGGCCAGCCATGCATCCCGCGGGGATATCGAGCGTGATCTCATCGAGAGCCCGGGTATCTCCATAGTGGTGGGAGACTTGTTCGAACCGGGCGATAGCGCTGTATTCGGCAGTCATTTGTTCATCTGAATCTGCAGGCTTTCCGGCCATTGTTCGTCGTTATCCAGCTTGACATATGCCATGCCTGGCAGTCCTGCTTTCAACGGAATATCCTTATACTGACTGCTTGCGGTATCGAGCCTCACCTTGATGCGGAACATGAGTTTTTCCCGTTCGGTTTTTGTCTCGACCTCTTTGGGTGTGAACTGGGCTTCGGGTGACACGAATGAAACGGTAGCCGGGAGGGGCTGTTCCGGAAGGGCATCGAGAACGATACGGGCTTCAGATCCTATGGCGGTCTTTCCTGCCTGAGCTGTCGGCAGGAAGATAGTCATATAGGTATCGTTCAGATCGAGAACGGTAAGCGCTTTGCTTCCGGCTCCGAGCACTTCGCCGGGTTCCGCCAGTTTGTAAAGCACCCTTCCGTTTACAGGTGTCTTGAGAAAGCTGTCGTCGATCGTGGTTTGAACTCTTTCGATATTTGCTCGTGCAGCTGCCATTGCGGCGTCGCTTTCCGCAACCATAGCTTGTGCAGCCTGAAGTGCGGCGGTTGCCGACTGCAGTCGGGTCGTTTGGCTGTCCATGTCCTGTTTTGAGATAACGTCGGCTTGAAACAGCTTTTGCGATCGGGAAAAATCTTTGCTGGCCAGATTTCTTTCGCTGTTGCGTTGTGAAACGAGAGCTTTGGCCTGTTTTTTTGATTCTTTTGCACGGTCGAGATTTGCTTCAGCCTCATGAAGCAGTGATTCGAGCTCCGTTATTTCCATGATGGCAAGAGTCTGTCCTGCTGTTACCATGTCGCCCTCATCGACCAGGACATGCTCCAGCTTTCCCGCGTGTTTGGTTGCGATATCATATTCGATTGCTTCCAGCCTGCCATTGCCGAAAGCGATAGATTCTGGTAATGCCGGTTGTCGCAACACCAGCAGCAGCAGTATAATCACAAGAACGGCAGCTACAGCAGCACCTGCTATCATTATCCAGCGTTTGGCGGGTTCATTGTTCATTGTTACAGTGCTTTTATTCTCACGAAAAATTTTTGTCATATATTAATAATCAAATTTAGTCATTTGAGCAAAAAGTTTTCTGGAAGAGGGTGTCGTGTAACCAGGCAGGCTGCATTTTCGAGTACTGTGATGATGCAATGATGGAACTATTGTAAGGTCAGGCCTGTTAGATAAAAACCCTCTGTCGAAAAAAAGAGAAAAAGAATGAAAAAAACTTTGGAACTTAAGGGGGGAGTCCCTACATTAAGAGCCCGTTGAAGGAAGCGGGCTGGTTCGAGAGAGCCAGATGTTCTGTACCAAGCATGAGAGAAGGGA
>NZ_PDNZ01000012.1 GCF_003182595.1 Prosthecochloris marina | reverse complement strand
AAGATCGTTGGAAGACCGTCTCTTGTGACCTTAAGTTTCCTTTGCGGATGTTGTCTTCACCGATCGCAAGCATTTTCTTAATAGTCCCAAAGCATTCCATTAAAAGATGCAGAACAGCTTTCTCCATCGACCAGGAGGTTTGACTGAGGCCGATGTTTTTTTTGCTAAAAAAATGCAAATTATTTACAACGTCCCCTAATATGTTTTTGAAAAGGGTTGATGTATTTTTATTGAAAAATACGAATAGTATTGCTAATGTGTAATTGTCAGGAATATTGATGGTTATGAAGTGTGGGAGCGAACTTTTGTGAGTTCTTGGTGGGGTTGTAAAGGTTGAGATGGAAAGATATTTGGGCGGTTAGTGCAGAAAAAACGTTCATGGGGCGGCGGATGTCCCATACTCCCTCGTATACTGGTGCTGTAACCAAAACAGTAAAGGGATGAAACAGTCTCGACCTCCACTTGTGCGCATGTATTTTCTCGACGAGCAGTTGAGAAACAATAAATATCCGAACTGTACGTCGGTGGCATCGTATTTCGAGGTTCACCGGAAAACAATCCAGCGGGATGTCGAGTATTTGCGCGATATGCTCCGGGCGCCCATTGAATACGATAAAAAGAAGAAAGGGTACTTTTATCGCGAAAACTGGCTCTTTCTTCCATCCGCGTTTCTCGAACAGGATGAAGCCGAGGCGCTCAAAGCAACGAAAAAGGTTCTCTCTCAATACAGGGGGACACCCTACTACAATGAGGTCAGCCGGGCTCTCGACAAGGTAATGCAGTATCTTCCCGGGACGCTTGGCGAGAGTGAACTCTTCAGCATTTACTCCTTCGAACAACCTGCAGGCACTCATGATGTTTCGCATCATTTCATTACCCTCGAAGATGCAATCCGCCAGAGATTGAAGGTCCATGTCGCCTATGATGCTCATTCAAGCGGAGCGGTGACGGAGCGGACGATACACCCATTTCGATTGCACTACTCACATGGAGCCCAGACATGGTATCTCGTGGCTCACTGTGAGCTTCGCAAAGACATCCGCACATTCGTGGTCAGCAGAATCAAAAAGTTGCAGTTGCAGAAAACACATTTCAACATACCGGCTGACTTTTCTGTTGACGAATTCCTGTCGAAAACATTCGATCAGGTTGTCGGCGAAACGGAACAGACGGTATCCGTTCGCTTTTCAGCCTATCAGGCCCCCTGGATCAAAGAAAGGCAGTGGCACCCTTCTCAGCAGATAACAGAACATGACGATGGATGCATCGCCGTTCATTTCCGAGTCAGCGGCCTCGATGCAATCAAGCGCTGGGTCATGCGCTACGGCAAAGAAGCCGAAGTGCTCGAACCGCAGGAACTGCGGGATATGGTTAGGAGTGAAGTTCAGGAGATGGGGGTGGTGTATGGTTAGGAATCACCTGTCCGATATAATATCAATGTGTTATTGCAAAATATAATCATCAATAATACAGCAATGAGACTTAAGTTAACACTACGACAGCAAAGGCCGGTAGAGCGAATCCCCCTTAATTACAGCTACCACATGGCCGCTACGATATACAGTACCCTTACCCGGTCATCAGATGAGTATGCAACTAAATTGCATGATCGTGGGTATGCTCCGGAAGGTAGCCGGCAAAAATTCAAATATTTCACCTTTTCAAACCTTCAGATTCCAGTTCGCAAAATTGAGAACGGTGAGATTGTTTCCCGTTCACGGCAAGTAACGTTCTATCTCTCGTCGCCGAAGGAAGAGTTTCTCCAGCATCTGATTCTCGGCCTGTTTGCCGAAGGGTCATTGCGGATTCACAATGCATTGTTCGGCAAAGAGTGTATCGAGAAGCTTTCCGAACCGGAGTGGTCGGAAAGTATGACTTTTTCCATGCTTTCGCCTCTTGCAGTTTCAGCGTATCGTGATCCATCAACGGGCATGAACACAAAGGAATATCTACGTTATGACGATGAACGTCTGTCGAACGTTCTTTTGCACAACCTTCAGGCTAAGTATCTCGGTCTATTTGGTTGTGAACCTCCTGAGAATGGTGCTCCCTTTTCTGTTAGGTTTGAAGAAGAGTATCTGAACCGGGTCCGGGAGAAAGGCAGGAGCGTGGAAAAGCTGATTACCATCAAAGACTCTAACGGCAGAGAGACCAGGGTCAAGGCGATCCAATGTCCCTTTACGGTTACCGGTCATCCCGAATTGGTCAAGGTCGGCTATGAATGCGGATTCGGGGAGAACAATTCAATGGGGTTCGGAATGGTGAAGGTTAGCTCATGAACAATACGATTTGTTCGAAAAAACATCTTGTTCGATAAAAAATAAACATAGGGTTTTCCTATGAACAAAATCAAGTGGGTATGGTTGGACTTTCAAACAAGGAAGAACAACTAAAGCGTTTGAAATACTTTGTGTGCTATTTCAAGTGAAACAGTTTTGATGATTGTTATAAAATTAATTCTATGTACTACATCGTTAGATATTCCGGTCCTTTTGGATTTATAAAGCCGTGGACTGCTGTTAGAGATAGCGAGACGTTTAGTCAACAGTTTTTAACTCCCTCAATAGTTACAGGGATTGAGCGAAAGCTTTTTCCTGAATTGCTCGAAGATGATGATGGTGAAATAAAAAAGATTGTCGGTCATCGTCTGAGCTATAAGCAGATATCTCAACAACAAGAACAAATTCAACCGCGAGGTTGGAACGAGAAAGGCACAAGAAACAACAAATCTTATGAACGCCCTTATGCAATATTGGTTCGAGGCGTTATGCTGGAGCCTGTTTTGTTTCTTGCTTTTCAAAATTCGAATGATGCCAAGATAGCAACAAAACAGCATATTTGTCTTTCGAGAAATGAAGATCTTCTTTATCCGAGTGATGAAATATTAGAGGTGAGTAAAGAAGACTTTGATTCTGATGAAAGTTTGTTTTCTGGATTTGAGCTGATCTTTGAAAAGAATGAACAATCATTTCTCGTAGGATATAACAGATATAAGCAAAATGAAAAAATGTTCGGGTATATAAAGATTGTAGGAACGCCTGTGAAAAACAATTATTGATATGGAATGGGTTTGTTCTCACATAAAAGCTAAAGGATATCCTGAAGAAACCACGTTACACGAACATTTGCTTTTGGTTGGCAATGTTGCAGAAAAGATTGCGATCTATTCAAACATGAGTCCACAAATCGCAAGACTTGGCGCAATTCTGCACGATATTGGGAAGGCAAGCACGGTGTTTCAGCAACGTTTAACCGAAAAGAAAAAACCTGATACCCCGTTTCGTCATGAAATTGCCTCTTGTTTTTTCATTTCTTTATTTGATAAAGAATTCCATCCTGTATTGATTGAGATGGTTATTGCACATCATAAATCTATTGCAGAAGATGCCAGAAGAAAAGGTATTCTTGATTTGATTGAGGATCGTGATAACACTTTCGAACTGCATTGTAAAGATTGGGAATTATGGAAAAATGATGCGCTTAAACTTCTTTCTGCTTTTGGAATCGCTGTTTGCAACATCAGCTTAGAAGACGCACAAGCGTCTTACGATGAGGTGGCTGCGTACTGCGAAGACGTCGTTCTTGAGCGAGGTTATTCTGAATGGCGCGGCCTTTTAATGGCTGCTGACCACTTTGCTTCCGCACTTTCCGATAAGACGGATGACTATCTTGAAAGAATTTTTAAACACCCAAAGCTTGATTTCTATAATCGCAGACACCAGCTTTATCCGCTCTCATTAAAAAGCGCTTCTTCTGGAGAAAAGCATACGATGGTTGTGGCCTCCACCGGCGCAGGGAAGACGGACTTTTTGTTCAGAAGATGTAAAGGGCGGATATTTTATACCTTGCCATTTCAAGCCTCCATCAATGCCATGTATAAGCGTGTGAAAAATGATCTTTCAACGGATAACCCCGATATGGATATTCGCTTACTCCATGCGGCTTCAAAAATTGTATTGGAAGGCAAATCCAGAGAAGAAAAAATTATTCAAGGCCATGTCGGTGCTGCCGTAAAAGTTCTCACGCCTCACCAAATCGCAGCAATTGCATTCGGCACAAACGGTTACGAAGCCATGATTATGGACATCAAAGGCTGCGATGTCATTTTGGATGAAATTCACACCTACACCGAGGTGACGCGAGCAATTGTGCTGAAGATCATTCAGGTGCTTAAACATCTCGGCTGCAATATTCATATCGGGACGGCGACCATGCCGAAGCTGCTTTACAACCGCATTATTGATTTGCTCGGAAAAGAAAATGTACTGGAAGTGCAGCTGGAGGAGAATGAGCAGGAACAATTCAATCGGCACATCATTCATAAAATCGACAGTTGGGAGATCGCTGCTGAGGTCGTCGCACAATCGGTAAATGAACAGAAAAAAGTTCTGGTTGTTTGCAATCGGGTCAAAGCAGCGCAAGAAAAGTATACCAGGCTTAAGAGACTATTCCCCGAAACACCGATTCTCCTGATTCACAGCCGATTTACCAAAGGCGATAGAGATGAAAAGGAACGCCTGTTGCTCGGGCTTGCCGAAGACGGCAAGCCCAACGGCCATTTTAACTCTTCTACTGAGGCATGCATTGTGGTTGCAACACAAGTCGTCGAGGTTAGCCTGGATCTCAGTTTTGACGTTATGGTTACGGAAGGAGCGCCCTTGGATGCGCTTATTCAACGGTTTGGCCGGGTAAATCGCAGGAGAACGAAAGAGACTATCGGCACATATAAACCCGTTTATGTTTTGCCGCCACCCGAAAACGATAAAGAAGCAAAACCCTATGACATTGAACTTATCAATCGTAGTTATGATGTTTTGCCAAACGGTGAGGTGTTGGAAGAAAAATCATTGCAGGGGAAAATAGATGACGTTTTTACCGAGATCGATTTTTTAACAATCGAAGAACATTCCGTTTTCAAAGAGACGGGCAAATGGAGCATTGATAAGCTCACGCATAATAGCAAAGCAATTCTTCTTGAGTTATTGGATATTGATAGTGTGAGCTGTATTCTTGAGGCCGATAGGGAGGTTTATGTGCAGGCAAATTATGAGGATCGTTATAAAATGGAGATTCATACAAGATATTATGTCGTTAAAGATCTTCAGCAATTCAAGGATGAATACAGCTCGTCTCCTTTTATTATTCCAGATAAAGCATATAGCAGAGATTTAGGCCTTATTGAAGACTTAGCTAAACCGGAAAATTATAATGTTGAATACTCATTTTTATAAGGTGTTATGATAGCGATAACAGTCGGTCGAACATTTTTGAATGCATATAATGAGAGATTTGAGGAAAATCTTTCAGCAAAAGAATTTTTTGATAAAGTTTATTTCGAATACTTTTTCAATCATCCTAAATACATGCAGTGGATTACAAACTCACCGTTTGTACAAATGAAATCTGGTCAAAAACCCCATTTACTACAACCTGAGGAACGAATCGAAAAATTAGCAAATTTACATCAAAAAATTTCCGGTGGTGAAAAGGACGCAAGCATTGCTATTGGATTTCCTGCGGCTGAGGAAAAGGAATTCGCTACAACCTCCGGGTTGGTTACCGATATTGAGTTCCAGATTGAAGAAGAAGATCTCTATTTGTCCTGGATTGGCGGTGGCTTGGGTATCGGGGTTGCAGGAGGTTATTCTGTTTTTTTTAACGAGCCGGAAATTTTGATAAAACTTTACGAAGGCTGGAAAATTTACAGGAAATACCTGAACGATCCAACGTTACAAAACCTTAAAGGCAATCAAATCAATACATGGAATGGGCAATGGTTGAATTTTGCTTACAGAAAACGATTTCGTGAAGATTTTGATTTTGCACGACTTCATGCACAAAATGTGTTTTCCGTTAATGATAAAGTGATTGAAGTCAATACAATAAACTGGAGTGAACTCTTTTTTAATATTTCAAATAAATTTCCCGCACACACTTTTAGCGGATATGTTTATAGCTTGGGTCAAACAAATAAAACGCTTGGGTTTTATCCTTTTTATTTTTCTCAAGCGAGGAAAATAACCGATTACTATAAAGTATTGTTCGGAGAACAAGTTGCATTAAATGATAGGCAAGCGTATGAGTCGCTTTTTGGGCTTCATATAAAGCGTGCTTGCGAATTAGGGTCAATCGGCTTGCAGGCTTTAGAGCCGAAATACTTGAGAAAATATTATGGCAAAGATTCTAACCTGAAAATGACTAAGCCTCGAGTGGCTCAAAAAAAAGGAGAGTCGGAAGAGGATTATGAAGTTAGGAAAAGCAGCGTTGAGCAAAAAGATTATGAAAACCTTATTACTTTCAGAACCTATAAAACATGGTTATTAGCGATGATAACAAAAAACAAGGAAGAATCCCTTAACTATACTGCCGAAGTTGCTAAAGCGCTTCATGAGTATAGAGAAGGCTCAACAAAGACTGATAGAAAAAATCTTATTCAGTCCGAACTTTTAGCTGCTAAAAATAAGAAGCCATTTTTAGACGCCCTAACAACGTTGATTAAAGATGTTCATGAAAGCAATCTTGAGATGTTCAAAAACCTGCGTGATAAAGTACATCTGATGTCAGCTGAGGATTTCGGCTACTTTGTCGTGCTACTCAAATTTGACTACGCCTATGCAGAGCGAGAAAGAAATTTATAAACCCTAAAAAAATGAATATGAGCACCATTTATGTTAGAACGCTCAAAAGAGCGGAGCATACCGTGTTTTGTGTTGCAGACGGGCAAAAATCATATTACGACCCTCAATTCAACCGCCGTATCCCCTATTCCAGCGGGCAACAGGTCAAACGCTCAATTCTTGAGGCACTCTCAAAAGAGTTGAATCAAGTTCCTTCTCCGACCACATTTTTATTTGATGTGGATAATAAGGGTGTGATGAAAGAAGGTGAAGTCTATGCATCTTGCGATCCGACATATTCAGACCAGCTATTCGGGGGCTGGATGAAAGCTGCAAAAGGCGGAAAAGATAGAACCTTAAAAAGAAGAAGCCCGCTTTCCATCTCGGCAATGAGAGGGCTGCATCCGTTGCTTTCAGGCGTTGATTCGGAAAATATTTCCTTTGACCGAAGTGACAGGCCAAACAATGAAGTTATTGTAAGGAATGATAAAGGAGAGACGTTAAGCGTAGAAGAAATTACAGAGCTTTTGCTTGGAAAAGACAGAAGCCTGAACAGAAAGTGGATTCCTGATAACAGAAGAGCGACGGGGCTTTTTGTTCAGGACATCGCGATTGATTTGCGCCGGTTGTTTTGCGTTTCTCTGAGCAAATTGGAACCAGAAATTACGGAAGAAACGGAAGCGCATTTGCGCCAAGCCGGATGGACGGAAGCTGAAACTGTTTTCGGTGCGTGTTTGCTTGCCCCGAGGGAAGAGCGTGAACGCTTGATTAAAGGGCTTGCTAACGCGATTATTAACTGGTCAATTACTTCAAACCAGGCGCGTACGTTCAGTTTGATGGAAACTTTGGCTATTTCTATTTCAGACAATGCGAATAAAATTGCCGGAAGCATTAGGGCAAAACTGAAGGAAGATGAAGAAAATAAAGCAGAGCCAATAATAGAAGAGGATATGGTGGGTGTTGAAACGTATGTCACTTTAGCTGCAGGTGGTTATATCAGAACGAAAAAAGAATCTGTTTATGCACTCGATGAAGCGGAGAAATCTTTGATTAAAAAAATGAGTGAGTTCGATTATGAGTATCAAATTGCCACAGCGTCATAAAATAACGCGGGATAACATAAATCATCTCCGATACATTTTGCCTTATGCCTTTCACGATCCCGACAAAACAACCGTTTTATATCTTTTCGAACGGTGTTCTCCAGCGGAAGGAGAACACCATCTGTTTTGTGCCGTATGCAACGCAGGAAGAAGTGACGGTTGAATCAGATCCTTCGCTCTACCTTGAGCCAGATGAACAGGAGACCTATGGGCTCAATCCGTTTGATGATACCCTGCTCAATACTGGCGGGAGGAGAGTGATTCCGATAAACAACATCGACTCGTTTTTCGTTTTCGGGGAGGTGAATTTCAATTCGAAGTTCCTGAACTTCCTGACCAGGAACCGCATCCCTATGCATCTGTTCAATTATTACGGGTTTTATTCCGGTTCGTACTATCCGCGTGAGCATTTGTTGTCAGGATATGTGGTCGTGCATCAGGTCAAGTACTACAGTGCAAAGAAAAAACGGATGGAGCTTGCCCGTGAGTTTATAGGAGCAGCGGCAGGGAACATAGTGCGGAACCTGAAATACTACACAGCAGATTCACGGCAGGGTGCTCTGGGGCCTGAGAGCCTTGAATTACTTTTTCATACCATAACACAAATCGAATCACTTTTGGCGGGTATCGTGAATGCTCCGGATATTCCTGAACTGATGGGTATCGAGGGGAATATTCGTAAGGTGTACTATCAGGTATGGCAGCATCTGCTTCGCTCGGCTGATCCAGCGTTTTCATTTTCGGAACGAGTCAAGCGTCCGCCGGATAATGCAGTCAACGCGCTCGTATCGTTCGGCAATAGCTTGATGTATTCAGCTTGCCTCACGGAAATTTACCGAACACAACTTAATCCCACAGTATCTTTTCTTCACGAACCTTCGGAGCGCCGATTTTCGCTTGCCCTTGATTTGGCTGAAATTTTCAAACCAATGTTTATTGACCGAATGATTTTCAAGCTGGTCAACACCAGGGAGATTCAGGCCAAACATTTTACCAGTGCCTTGAATTTCTGTCACTTGAACGATGCAGGACGAAAAATTGTGGTCAAGGAATTTGAGGAGAGGATGCGCACAACCATAAAGCATAGGGGCCTTGGCAGGAATGTTTCGTACCGTAGGCTCATTCGTTTGGAGTGCTACAAACTTATTAAACACCTTATCGGTGAGGAACCCTACCGCGCATTCCGAAGCTGGTGGTAGGACAAATGCCGATTCTTTCAGGAGAGATGATAATCCATAATCAAAAATCATAATTCTTAGCAAAGATGTACTACATAGCGGTTTATGATGTCGGGGAAAAAAGGGTTGGTAAAATGCTGAAGATCTTTCGCAAATATATGCATCATATCCAGAACTCCGTTTTTGAAGGTGAGATGACTCCTGCGTCATATCAGAAACTTAAATATGAGGCGGGCAGGTTCTGCAATGAAGAAGCAGACTCTATCATCTTTTTTGAGTTGAACGGCAAGTATATGAACAAAGAAATTATAGGTACGGAAAAAAGGCCGGCTTCCAATTTTCTTTGATACGTTATGCTCTATCCAAAGGTCAACGGGACAAAAATCAGTTACTATTTTATTTGTCATCGAAAGCTGTGGCTTTTTGATCGGCAACTACAGTTTGAGAGCGATTTCAGTGCCGTGGAAGAAGGCAAGTTCATCAGTGAGACAACGTATCCTGAGGAACGGCATGAAATTCAGTTAAGCGATGGAGCTGTACTTGATTTCTATGACAAGCGGCACAAAGTGGTGCATGAGGTGAAAAAATCCGACAAGATGGAGGAAGCCCATATCTGGCAACTGAAATATTATTTATTTTACCTGAAGAGTTCTGGAGTTACTTCAGTTACCGGTAGGCTTGATTATCCAAAACTCAAGAAAACCCTTGAAATCGAGTTGTCGAAAAATGACGAACACAAAATTCAAGAAATTTTCGACGATATGACGGCTATTATTAATCGGGTAAACGTCCCTGAGAGGATTAACAAGAAATTCTGCAAAATGTGCGCATATTATGAATTTTGTTGGGCTTAGCATATATATGTGTTGATCAGTATGTCGTCAGGCAGTCTCGATATGCCTGTTTGAAATCAGAAGTGCTCCTGAAAAAGCCAGCCTTGGTTTTCTATCTTCCCTGAAAATAATAAATTAAAAATGTCGTCGGGGTTCCGGGTTTTTCCGGCTATTACACCCTGACGACAAAATTAGGCGATTTATCGAGATGAGACTCAATAAAATCGCCATTCTTCAGCCGAATATATGCCGGCTTGTAATTGCACCAACGTGGAATTGAAACACACAGGATCTTCACAAAAGCCTGATAAATACGGGTATCTTGTAATTGCACCAACGTGGAATTGAAACGCAGCCGTCGGCCCCAGGGCTTCAGGAGTGTGTTCGCTTGTAATTGCACCAACGTGGAATTGAAACGCCGCCCCTCGACGATCGGATGTTCGGCGAATCCGTACTTGTAATTGCACCAACGTGGAATTGAAACCTTATGTTGAAAACGGTTATGTATCGATACTCAAGGCTTGTAATTGCACCAACGTGGAATTGAAACGAATTTGACAAGATTGCTCGTCATCAACGCAGACTTCTTGTAATTGCACCAACGTGGAATTGAAACTTTGTCAAACCCGACCGCTCCCTGAAAAACAATGAGGCTTGTAATTGCACCAACGTGGAATTGAAACCTATTTGTTGCACTATCGAAGTCGCCCGTAGTTCATCCTTGTAATTGCACCAACGTGGAATTGAAACGCTTCTGCGTGCTGTGATAGATCTTCTCTGTCGTATTCTTGTAATTGCACCAACGTGGAATTGAAACTTGGAATCACTTTCTTCGATTTCCTCATGAGACCACTTGTAATTGCACCAACGTGGAATTGAAACTAATGACGAATGCTCCAAGGCATCGACACCCGTCGGTCTTGTAATTGCACCAACGTGGAATTGAAACTCGTCGAGAATATTCAAGTCTACACCCAATACACTGGCCTTGTAATTGCACCAACGTTGAATTGAAACGCATTAAAGCACATCGAACCACGTGTGACCCGGCATCTTGTAATTGCACCAACGTGGAATTGAAACTATCAACACTTTTGTCCGGTAAAGATGGCAGTATGTCAACTTGTAATTGCACCAACGTGGAATTGAAACTATGTCAATTAAAAATGTGTTTTCTCGATACCGTACCTTGTAATTGCACCAACGTGGAATTGAAACATAGTAGTCGGTGAGATCTTCTGAACTGCTCGATCCCCTTGTAATTGCACCAACGTGGAATTGAAACCAAGCAACTTTTCTTGCTTCTCTGCTGCTTTTTTTGCTTGTAATTGCACCAACGTGGAATTGAAACGACATACATGAAGCTCCTGTACTTTGCCGTTGCACGCCTTGTAATTGCACCAACGTGGAATTGAAACAAGCTCAGTTACATACGCCATCAACTGAGCCTCGATACTTGTAATTGCACCAACGTGGAATTGAAACGAGATGTGTCTGAAGAAAAGGCGAAGCGCAGGCCGAGCTTGTAATTGCACCAACGTGGAATTGAAACCTCCTCGAAATCGCGCTGAACCTTCGAGGTCATGTACTTGTAATTGCACCAACGTGGAATTGAAACCCTCGACGATGGTCACACCTGCGTGGATCACTTTAACTTGTAATTGCACCAACGTGGAATTGAAACAAGAGCTCGGCAAGGTGGTCGATGATGGCGTTTACTACCTTGTAATTGCACCAACGTGGAATTGAAACAGAATATCAGTAAAAGGGGGGCGGTCGATGACCTCTTCTTATAATTGCACCAATATGGACATACGGTATCATTGAGGAATTTATTTTGTAGGACGAGCCCCCGATCAACCAGAGTAAGGGTCCCATAAACCCCCGCTCGTTTTTCGTTGCCGTAACTACAGTCTCTTCCATCTCCATCCAGGGAAAATATCCTCGGGATCCTGTGCAACAGCCGGAAGAGGAGAATGCGGTGACCACAATGCCAATAACGTGGAATGCCTGCCTGTTTATTTGGATCAATACTATGTAAAGAAAGGGGATGGAGGTACAATTATTTTACAGCACAAGTGTGAATATTGTATCGCTGCATTTTTCCTGATACAACCGATAGACAATAACTTCTTGTGAAATTCCCGTCACTGTCATTTATTCATGGTTTAACAGCAAGAACAAAACCGGGATAAACACATGGATATCACAGGAACTATAATAGAGGTACTCCTTCCGAAAACAGGGGAAGGCAAAAACGGAAAGTGGAAAAAGCAGGAAGTGATCCTGGAAACTGATGAACAGTATCCGAAAAAAATCTGCTTTTCTTTCTGGGGGGAGAAGGCTGAAAATCCGCTTTTCCGCAACGGTACCGCTGTCAAAATCTCCTTCGATCTTGAAAGCAGAGAGTTCAATGGACGGTGGTACACGGATGCGAAAGGCTGGAGAGTAGAGCCGTCAGGAGGGGCTGCCCCCCAGCCATCCGATGAGGAATCGGTGTACTACGATCAAACAAATTCTCCCGAAGGTAGTGATGATCTACCATTTTAAATAGCGCACTTTACATTGTGGACAGGTTCTCCTGATCATAGTATCTCGGAGGTAATAGCTCCATCTGCACTCAAAGCCTCCGATGGTTTCAACCGACTCAGGTCCTCTTGTCGTGATTGTCGGTTATAGATCTGCGTTTTACTTCCTTTCGTTACGCAGCGCACTATTTCCGTAGCCGTCACCGGCACGCTATTTGGTCTGTATCGGCTATCGTGTGGACTTCGATTGCAGGGGGCGGCATTTGCATGCAGCGAATGTCACTTTTCCGCGGCGCGTTGCAGGCGGTCGCGGATTGCTCTGCCGATGCCTTTTTCTGGCGGCATTTCGCAGTAGATGATTGCTATGTGTTCGCGGTCGCATTCGCGGAAGAAGCTGAAAAGTTTGTGGGCGTATTCTTCAGGAGTCTTGCAGAGGGCGATTTTTGAGACTTTTTCCGGTGGTGAAGACAGGCCTATCCAGGCACTGTTTGCGCTTCCTGTGCAGTCGGAGTAGCCGCCACCGCAAAGTTCGATCTGTGCCGAAGGTGAGTAGTGCGGATACTTGAGCCCGGGGCTTTTGGGTTGCTGGTGTGTTTCTGCCGGGGCTGCTGGAAGCGTTTCGGGAACATATTTTCTGAGGGATTCCAGGCTGACGGCACCGGATCTCAGCAGCCGGGGAGGGTTGTCGGAGCAATCGACAATCGTTGATTCAAGTCCTATAGTGCTTTGCGGACCTTTGAGGACGCAGCGGACTTTGCCTTTCAGGTCATCGTAGACCGCCTGCCAATCGGTCGAGCTCGGACGGCCTGAAATGTTTGCCGAAGGGGCGGCTACCGGATGATTGCATCGTTTCAGAAACTCATTCGCGACAGGGTGTGCCGGACAGCGTATCCCGACGGTTGGCAACCCTCCTGTAACAAGATTCGGGACGGTGGTGTTCTTTTTGAGTATCAGTGTCAGGGGGCCCGGAAAAAAATGTTGAATGAATATCTCGGCTGTTGGAGGGATTTCAGATGCAATGTCCTGTATTTGTTCGGGGGCGTGGATATGCACGATCAGCGGGTTGTCCCCCGGTCTGCCCTTGGCGGCAAAAATGTTTTCGAGAGCTTTTTCATTGGTTATGTCTCCACCGAGGCCATAGACGGTTTCTGTTGGAAAGGCAACCACTTCTCCTCGGTTGAGCCATCTTGCTGCAACGTCAACTGATTCGGTCACTATTGTCTGCATAGGAAAGGAAACTGTTCAGGGGCAGGTTTCGAGCAACGGCAGCTTATCGGGTAAAACAAGAATGTAGTAAAGGTAACAGATAAGAGCGCCTGCCAGAGGTATGGTAAGGTTGTCGTCAACCTTATAGTTCTTTATTCGCAATGAGAGCGCCTCCACCACTGTTGCTGCCAAGGCTGTGACAATGCCGGCGATCAGATCGAGTTTCGGAACAATGAGTACGATCAGGATTGACGATACGAAAAAGGCCAAGCTTCCCTCGAGACTTTTTTCCCCTATTCTGTGCTTTCCGAATTTTCTGCCGACCAGAGCGGCCATCGTATCCGAAATGGCAACCATTGAAAAGCAGGTGATGGCAATGATTTTCGGAAAAAAAAGCACCATTAGCAATGCGGAAAGCGTGATGTACGTCGCTCCATTGAGCTGTAAGGGTTCTTTTTCAAGCTCATGCTCCCTGAGCATCGGATCAAAGGTACAATGATACCAGCGGGATAGCGAAGGGACAAAGTTCTTCAGAAGATCGACCAGAAAAAAACCGAAAAAAAGAGGGGTAAGAAGTACGAGTGCCAGTTCCTTTGTAATGGTGCAGTATATGATGGCAATGGAAACTGAAGAAAGGTGTATGAGCTTACGCGCAACTTCGAATTTGAAATTACAATCAATGCTCTCAGGTTGCTGCATGCTGTTGTTCTTTTCAGCGGTTCTCGGAAAAGGGTTGTCCCGGCTTTTCGAATACGGGTGTAAAGATACGTAACTCCATGAAACCAATATACGTTTCTCTGAAAAAACCGTGTAACGTTCCTCTCTGAACAGCGGATCCGATCAGGTGTGAAAATTCTTCAGTAAAAAGTACATTTTTGTTTCTTTAAGGGATATGACGAAAAAAAAAAGTGTTGTTATAGTGCTTGTTTGAATGTCAAGAAATCTCTATAATCATGGGGTAATGTGGCACCTCAGCTGCATTATATTATTAAACGGTAACACAATTATTAACGGAGAAGTAAAAATGAAACAGTTTAAAACGCTGTTGGTTGCTTTTGTTGCGCTGGCTTTTTCAGCTGGTAATGTTTTTGCAAGTGAAACCCCGAATGCGGATAAAATCGGTTTGGGTTACCAGGGCATTTTTGGCGGTGATGTCCTTCAGGGACTAAGCGCACGCTATTGGGTTGGTGATGAGATTGCTATCGAAGGTAACTTCTTTTATGGAGATGCCTCGCTTGAAGTTGATGATGTTGATGAGTTTGACGGTTCACTGTATCTTTTCACTGGTAAATTTATGTATGCACCGGTGGTAAAAAGCAACAGTCGTTTTTATGTTGGTCTTGAAGGTGGTTTTGGCGGCGTAGATCTCGAGTCCGATGGTGACGACATTGTAGATGACGTCGATGTTTATGTGATTAATCCTCTGATTGGTGCTGAGCATTACTTCAGTGAGTTTTCCGAGCTTGGTTTCAACTGGGAAGTAGGTTACAAGTTTCACATGATCAATGCGGATTTTGACGGTGGTGATGATGATGATCTCGAGCTCGATCTGAATGGTATCAGTGTTGCTCTTGGTGCACACTACTACTTTTAGTCGATGAAGTGAACAGCATTTTTTTTCAAGGCCCGGAATTTTTTCGGGCCTTTTTTTGTCCTCCTATAAATGGCGTATCTTGAGGGCGCCATGAAAACCCCTTTTCGGGTATGTGCAAGGAGCGCTTACGTATTTTTCCAACCTGTTAGCGTGTTTGTTTTTCGATGCATACACAAACAAGAAAAGTTGCGGCAATCGATCTGGGTACCAACTCTTTCCATATGGTGATTGTCGAGGAAAGTGAAGGAAAAGGTATCGTTGAAATCGATCGGGTCAAGGAAATGATTTGCATTGGCCGCGGTAGTATTTCAACCAAAATGCTTGACGAGAAAGCAATGGAGGCGGGTATTACAACGCTAAAGCATTTTCTGGTACTTGCGTCACAGCATGGGGTCAAGCAGGAGAGCATCATTGCGTTTGCCACAAGTGCGATCCGTGAAGCCAAAAACAGGGATGTTTTTTTGCAGAGGGTCAGAGATGAGACCGGTATCAAGATAAAAGTGGTTTCAGGTCTCGAAGAAGCTCAGTTCATTTATTACGGAGTCCGCCGTGCTGTAAGGCTTTCAACCGAACCGGAACTGATTTTCGATATCGGTGGTGGTTCGGTTGAGTTTATCATTGCCGATCATCAAAAGATTTTTTTGCTCGAGAGCCGTAAAGTGGGGGTTGCCCGTATGCTCGAACGTTTCATCACAACTGACCCTATAGCGGACAAAGAGCTCAGTCTGCTCGAGCAGTTTTTTGCAGCAGAACTGTTCTCTTCCACTGAAAAATCAAGAGAGCTGAATATTAAAAGGGCTATCGCCTCTTCGGGAACCGCGCAGAACATTGCCAGGATGATCCGGTCTGCGACGGGGCGTGACGATGAGGTGACACTCAACCAGAGTTCGTTTACACGAAAAGAGTTTCAGAAATTCTATAAGTCAGTCATAGCGATGAATGCATCGCAACGAAAAAAACTTACTGGTCTGGATGAAAAAAGAGTTGATCTGATTGTGCCCGGCCTGGTACTGATGAATGTTATATTTTCTCTTTTCAAGCTCAAAGAGGTTATGATTTCCGACTCGGCTCTTCGTGAGGGCATGGTGGTTCATTACCTTAAGAACAACTGGTCGGATTGTGGTGAGCGGCGGCTCCAACTCAACATCCGTCGTCAAAGTGTCATCGAACTCGGATATCGCTGTGACTGGAACAAAATCCACTCTGAACATATCGCTGCGTTGTGTCTGCAATTGTTCGACCGGTTGCAACCGTTACATGGTTTGAGCAGCCATGAGCGTGAACTGCTCGAATATGCCGCGCTGTTACATAATATCGGTACCTTTATTTCCATTGCATCCCACCACAAACACAGTCAGTATCTCATTCTTAACGGTGAGCTTCGCGGGTTTTCACCGGTGGAAATCAATATTATGGCTAATATCGCCAGGTATCACAGGAAATCTCCTCCCTCGACAAAGCACGAGGCATACAGCCAGCTCAAGTCCAAGCAGCGGCGGGTTGTGGATGTCCTCTCCGGTATTTTACGTATAGCAAACGGACTCGACCGTGGCCATCGCCAGAATATTGTCTCCATCGAAGCCGATATGACGGCCAGCAGTGTTACTATCGGTTTGCATGCAATGCACAATCCCGATATAGAAATCTGGGCTGCAGGAAGAATGAAAGCCTGGCTGGAAACCGTTCTTGAAAGATCTATTCGTTTTGAAGCACGGGATGCTCGAAAAAGATAGCTTGCACGGCACAGCACTTTCCGAAAAACCTTATACGGTTTTATTGGGTGGTTCTTTCCTGAAAAACAGTTCCGGAAGTTCCCTTTTGTTTTCTGATCCGGTCGAATGGATTGAACTCAGGTCTTTCAGGGATATCTACTCCTTTTTCGGGGAGCTCGAGGAACGTCTTGCAAGAGGGTTTTGTCTTGCGGGATATATCGGTTATGAAGCCGGTTACGGCTTCGAGCCTGACTCTTTCAACTCGTTCCATATCCGCAATGACGATTTGCCCTTAGCCTGGTTCGGGGTTTATGATGCTCCGCGATTAGTGAATAAAGAGCAGACTGAGCACATGCTTTCAGGAGATTGTCGTCATAGTGAGCCTGTTTTCGATCTGGCGAAGGAAGCGTATGCTGAAAAGATCAAGCTCATCAAAGAGCATATTGGTGCCGGGGATGTTTATCAGATAAATTTTACCGGGAAATATCGTTTTGAATTTTCAGGAAGCACTCCTGGCCTTTTGGGGTACCTTTCTGGAAGACAGCCTGATGTCTATTCTGCTTTTTTGAATCTTGGAAACCGTCAGATTCTTTCATTGTCACCTGAACTTTTTTTCAGGCTTGAGGGAAGCAGTATCGAAGCCAGGCCGATGAAAGGAACCTCGACGAGAGGAAAAAATGAAGAAGAGGATCGGTTGAGATGTGACTGGCTGCAGTCGGACGAGAAAAACCGGGCTGAAAACCTCATGATCGTAGACCTTTTACGCAACGACCTGGGAAGAATCTGCAAATCCGGCTCGGTTGTAGCACCGGAACTGTTTGTAACCGAAACGTATCCTACACTTCACCAGATGGTTTCTTCGGTTCGAGGTGAGTTGCTCGATGACTGCTCACTTTATGATCTTTTCCGTGCTGTTTTTCCCTGTGGCTCGGTAACAGGAGCGCCGAAGATCAGGGCGATGCAGCTGATACAGGAGCTTGAACGTTCTGCCAGAGGAGTGTATACCGGTGCTGTAGGCTACATTCTGCCCGACAGGTCGATGTGTTTCAATGTTGCGATCCGCACGCTGACGCTCCATGGGAAAAAGGGGGAGTATGGGGCAGGGGGCGGCATCGTATGGGACTCGAAGCCGGACGATGAATTTGCGGAATGCCGCTTGAAAGCAAGGATTCTCGATCCGGAACATGAAAGGAATTTCGGGATTTTCGAGAGTATTCTTTTCAACGGTTCCTATGTCTGGTTGGAGGAACATCTTTCTCGTCTCGAGCAGTCAGCTCTTTGGCTCGGTTTTTCCTTCGATAAAAACAGGAGCCGGCAGGAACTCGAGCGCCTTGCTGAAAAAGAGCTTGTCGGAAAAGGGCGGTACAAGGTCCGGCTCGAACTTTTGAAAGATGGAAAAATCGAGATTTCTTTCGATGAAATCACTCTTCGGCATGCGCGTGATCCGGTAAGGGTTTGCAGGTCGTCGGCCGTTATTCGTTCGGACAATCCTCTCAGAGGCCATAAAACCACAGAGCGCATGCTCTACGATGAGCTGTTTCGAAAAGCGGTAGCCAAAGGATTTGACGAGGTTGTTTTCTGCAATGACAGAGGAGAGGTTACAGAGGGAGCGATCAGTAACATCATCATTGTCAAAGACGGACTGTATTACACTCCTCGACTTTCTTCGGGCCTTCTCAACGGTATTTACCGGCAATATTTTCTTGCTACCCGGCACAATGTGAAGGAAACGGTTCTCTTTATGGAAGATATAGAGGCTGCCGATCTCTTTTTTATCTGCAATTCCGTCAGGGGTTTGAGACAGGCGGTGCTATGTGACGATGTGTTGTGAGTAAACCGGGGCGTGGTATGGATGCCGCTTCGTGAAATATGAGCGGCTCTTTGGCAGGGCGACATCCATACTGCATGCAGTCCTTATGTCAGCTCTATCTTGGTATCGACTGCGTATACCCATTCTCCTTCAGGCCGACTGCGATGGCCCGTCCATAGCTCGAGCGTTATTCCTTTTGATGAATCTACCTGTGAGGTGAAAATTTCAACCTGATAGTACAGTTCATCGAACAACTCTTCCCAGGCGTTTTCGCTGTCACTGAACGACCCTGCAGGAACGAGAGACCCATCGTTTGCCTGAAAATAGTCTGTAATGGCAATAAAGCTGTCAGGCATCAGAAACCCTCCCCGGTATGTACCTCTCGGTCTCTTGACGCCGGGGACTTCAACCCATAATTCCAGTAATGAATCGGCCGTTAACTGCCGGTCTTCCGCCAGACGGGCAAGAATCCGGCGAACAGTATCACTTATAAGTTGTTTATTCGGGGTGGAGAGTTCCTGCAGCTTGAAGTCGGGCGTATGATCTCGCATGGCATGAGCGATTTTAAAGTATTTTTAATCAATGGTTTATTTGAAAATATACTGTTATTCCCTTTTACCATCAACCGTCCTTCCAGCTTATTTGCCTTCCCAAGACATGCCGGGCTGGATTTCGCATCCATGCTGCCTATGGATCCCCGGGTCGCGCTTCGCTTGCCCGAGGATGACTGCGGGAGGGGTGTCATGCCGCACGTGATGCGGCATCCATGGTGACTTTCAGAAGAGGATGGATCCCCGGGTCGCGCTTCGCTTGCCCGAGGATGACAGCGGGAGGGGCGTCATGCCGCACGTGATGCGGCATCCATGATGACTTTCAGAAGAAGATGGATCCCCGGGTCAAGCCCGAGGATGACAAGAGAAGAGATGTCACTCCTTGCATGATACAGCATCCATGGGAAGAAGCAGGAATGTCAATGGAATTCCTGGATCGTGTTTCGTTTTCTTGGAAGGAATGGGGTCGTGAACGCTCAAACCGTTTTGTCGGGATAACTGCAGGCTGCTGTGATCGGGCACTCGGCGCACAAGGGTTTTCTTGCTTTGCATACATACCGGCCGTGCAGTACAAGATAGTGGTGGAACGCTATGACCAGTTCAGGTGGAATGACTGCAACCAGTGCATCTTCGGTATCGCGTGGTTTATCCGTCGTTACCAGCCCGATCCGGTTCGAAACCCTGTGTACATGCGTATCGACAGGCATTACGGGCTGATGGAATGCGTTGCTGAGTACAACGTTGGCTGTTTTTCTGCCGACGCCCGGAAGGTTCTCGAGTTCTTCACGAGTGGAAGGCGTTTCACCGTTGTGAGCGTCAACGATCATCTTGCTGGCTTCAAGAATGTTTTTAGCCTTGTTGT
This sequence comes from Prosthecochloris marina, assembly GCF_003182595.1. NCBI lineage: Bacteria > Pseudomonadati > Chlorobiota > Chlorobiia > Chlorobiales > Chlorobiaceae > Prosthecochloris > Prosthecochloris marina. Next base: position 20,963 of record NZ_PDNZ01000012.1, on the reverse strand, counting down.
TGAAATAATTGATCGACCGTATGATTGTTTTGAGTTGGTCGAGCTCCATCCGGCTCATACTTTCGGCATCCGGACAGATTTTGAAAAGTTCGGATGTGATGATATTGACCTGTTTGTCCGTAGACTGTGCGCTCAGAATCGTGGCGACCAGAAGCTGAAACGGCGTTGAATGCTTGAGTTCGCTTTTGGGTGAGGGATACTTTGCTCCCAGCGCGTTGTTGATGAACGCTATTTTTTCCTGTATGGTCATATTATGATATCGGTTCAGGAGTCGATGTTTTCAGTTTGCACAATCCTTCTTTCCGGTAGTATAACGGCGCTTAGCCATCCGAATGAAGAATTATCTTTGTAAACGCACCCCGTGTCTATTGCAATGAGTTTTTCAAGTACGACCGGTCTGGAGAGGGGGGTATGACCGCAGACGAGAGTTTTTTCCCAGTTATACCGGTTGTTTTCAAGGTAGTTTGAGCGCAAGTGAGTTCTCATCCAGCAGTAATCCTCAGGCTTCATGTACCGCAGATTATCTTTTATGGTCATTTCCGGATCGATACCGCCATGAGCGAAGAAATAATGCTCCGTTTCGATGTGGTACTTGCAGGATTTCATGAATGCTATGTGCTGTTCGGGAAGATCGAGGCCGTCCTTGCTGTTGTAGGATTCCAGCACGGCAAGACCGCCGTTTCGCAGCCAGAGCGATGACTCATGCGTTTCGAGATAATCAAGAAACATCTGCTCGTGGTTGCCCATAAGGAAGGAACAGTGATACTGTTCACGAAGCTCCAGAAGATAGTCGATGACTTCTTTTGAGTGGGTTCCTCGATCGATGTAATCGCCGAGGAACACCAACTGATCGGTTTCTTGCAGCTCAAGCTTTTCTATGAGACGTTGCAGGGAATAGAGGCAGCCGTGAATATCTCCGATAGCGATGATTCTTTTTTTTTCTGTAAGAGTGTCGACCATGAAAGATAAGCCGTGGTTTACTGTTTTGTTGCTGACTTTTCTCCTTGCTTCAGCTTGGTGTTTTTCGAATTATTGATGAGTCCCCGGCCGCATTTATTGATTTTACCTGAGCTTTTGAGATCATTGAAAATGGCATCGAGTATGCCGTTGACAAACTTGCTGCTTTTATCCGTGCTGTTGAATTTTTTTGCGATTTCGATGGCTTCGTTGATGGAAACCTTGGGGGGGATATCCTCAAAGTAAAGCAGTTCGGCGAGTGCCATGCGCAGGATGTTTTTGTCGATAATCGCTATCCTGCTCATATCCCAGTTAAAAGTGTGTTTTGCTATATAGTTGTCGATTTCTTCCTTGTTCTCTGTGCAGCATTGCAGTAGATCCTTGAAGAATCTTACAGCGTTGGGGTCTTCAGCTATTTCCGCTGTAATCAGCCAGTCGGCAGCCGTTTCCAGATCTGTTTCTCTCAACTCAAGCGTGTGTAATGCTTGTATGATTTTTTCGCGAATCCTTCGGCGGTAGGTTTTCATAAGAGAGGGTTGAATGAATTAAAGAGTTAGGATACGACTGACAACCTTTTCGGTGTCACTTAAATCGTCAAAAAGAGCTGCCGGGGAATGTGCACGGAGCCTTTCGGCTGAATAGGTGCCTGTTGCCACAGCGATACATTTGGCCTGGATGGTCCTGGCGCATGTGATATCATGTTCAGTATCGCCGATAATGACAACCTCTTCGCCCTTGAACCTTTTTCCTGTCAGGCTGTATGCCCGTTCGACTGCCACGACGGGTAGGTCGTTTCTGTGATAACCATCGTCGGCGAACGCACCGAATGGAAAGAAATGATTTATGGCCGGTAGTGCGAGTTTATGACGGCCCGAGCCTTCAAAGTTTCCGGTCAAAAGGCCAAGAGCGATATCGCTTCTTTCGGAAAGTGCTTGTAAAAGCTCTGGAATTCCTGTCATTAGTTCTATGTCTTCCGGGAGTAGCTGCTTTTTTACAAGATCAATATAGGTATTTTTAACGATTGTGAATTTTTCCGCGATATGTGAATCGTCCAGTCCGGCGTTTTTTAGGACTTCATAGATAATGACACTGTCCATCTTGCCGGCGAAGTTATGACTGCGCGCACTTCCTTCTGTGCCGTAAACCGCCATCAGGGCATCGATGAGTATTCTCCGGTTATTGCTGTTTGTGAGCAGCAACGTTCCGTCTATGTCGAACAGGACCAGTTTCTTCAACATTGGTAGTGGAAAATTCTTCTGATTGAGCTCTTCCGAGTTTGACCGGGATCAGTTTGGAAATCCCTTCTTCTTCCATGGTTACTCCATAAAGAGCCTGAGAAGAGGCCATGGTTTTCTTGTTGTGCGTAACAATAATAAATTGGGTGTTATTCTCAAATTTTTTGAGAAGTTTAATAAAACGATCGATATTCGCATCGTCAAGTGGGGCATCGACCTCATCGAGAATACAGAATGGGCTTGGCTTGACCAGATAAATAGCAAACAGCAACGAAAGTGCGGTCAAAGCTTTTTCACCACCGCTCAACTGTTCGATCGATAAAGGTTTTTTACCCCGTGGTTTCGCAACTATCGCTATATGTGCTTCAAGCGGATCATCTTCCTCGCTGAGCAGAAGATCGGCCTCATCTGTTTCCTCGAACAGCTCCCTGAATATTCGGATAAAGTTGTTCCTTACCGCTGAAAAAGTTTCTTCGAACTTTTTCAGTGCTGTTTTATTGATTTCCTCGATTGTTGCTCGTAATTGTGCTTCGGCGCCCAGCAGGTCCTCTTTTTGCTCTGTGAGGAAGTCGAGACGCTCTTTTTCTGCACCGTATTCTTCCAGAGCGAGTTCATTGATCGCTCCGAATCGTTCAAGCCGGGATCGCATGTCATCGATCTGTGCTTGAGCACTGTTTCGGTCGAAATTTTCAGGGGCTTGCTGTTCGATATCTTCGATTCGGCAGTTGTAGCGTGTTTCGACTGACGTGATAAGGTTGTCGATGGATTTTTCGAACTCGGAAGCTTTTCGTTGCAGTTCTCCGTGAACCTGCATTTCCACTTCATGTTTGCGGCGTAAATCTCTGAGGATGTTTCTTTTCTCCTGGTTTTTCAGCTTACATTCGTTGTAGCGCGTTTCCATTTCATTCAGCTTCTGCTGTTCGGTTCCTGATAGGACTACCAGTGATTCCAGTTCCTCTCGTCGTTTTCCGATTGCCTCGGTTGTTGATGCAAGAGAGGTTTCGACGTTGCATATCTCTGTCTCCATTTTTTCTTTTTCCCCAAGCAGTGACTTGCGGTTTTGTTCACAGGAGTGTATGCGAAGTCTGAGCTTTTCCAGTTCGAGCAAACTGTCTTTATAGTGGTTGTTTCGACGCTGGACTTCTTGGTTCTGGCGGTAAAGTATCTCTTCATGTTTACTTTGCCTGAGCCTTGCTTCTTCGAGTGTTTTGTGCAGTTGATGCTGCCCTTGCCGGTGGTTTTCCATTTCCGGCAGCAGAGCCTCGAGTTCAGCCGATATTGTTTGCATGCGTTTCTCGGCTTCGGCAACTTCGTTTTCCGTTCGGGTGATCTCCTGCTGCCGGGAAGCATGTTCCATATCCATGCGGACGAGTTTTTTTTCCTGATCACCAAGCTCTTTTTCTCGCAACGTCAGATTGCGCTCTTTTTCTTCAATGCGGATTTCATGGAGGCGGCTTTTGAGAGATTCGAGTTTCTTTTCCTCCTGCCTGATTTCTTTGCTCAAATCCCGTTCTTCTGCCAGGAGTCGTTCCCGTTCGGCTTTTTTGCCGAGCCGAAGGCCTTCGTTTTCGGTGCTGCTTCCACCAAACAGGATGCCTCGGCCTCCAATTTTCTCTCCTTCCGGTGTAACGAATGTACAACCGGGATTTGCAAGAGCCAGTTTTTCTGCAACTTCCAAGTTTCGGGCTATATAACAGTCCTTTGTGAGCAGTGAAACTGCATGATCCAGATTGGCAGGGACGCTTAAAATGTTTTTGATTTTTTGGGCTCCTTCGATTTCAGGATAATCAATCGGTTTTGAGCCTCTGAGCAGGTCGAGTATGAGAAAGGTCACTTTGCCCTTTCCGGCTTGTGACAGTGAGACGACGCAGGTTTTCGCTTCCTGGAGTGACGAGCAGACATAGTAGCTCAGCGATTCTCCGAATAGTGCATTGACGGCTTTGCGGTGTACATCGTCAAGCTCTATAAGATCGGAGAGACATCCGTAACCGGGTTTGTTTGCTTCCTTTTCGAGCCATGCTACTCCTTCGGGCAATCCTTCGTAGTTATCGAGAATGGAGTTTGCAAGAAGCAACCTGTTTTTCAGTTGATCATGCCGGGAACGTGTGTGTAAAAGGAATTCTTTTTTTGTGTCCAGCTTTTCTTTGAGATCGTTCTGCAGCTGCTTCAGTGAAAGAATCTCGTTTTTTTCGGTGGTAATGGCCGTTTTTTGTGTTTTGATGAGCTCGATAAGCTTTTGTCTTGCCGGGAATGTTCTCTCGATGATTTTTTGGAGTTCTTCCCTATGATTTCCAAGACGGCGTGTCAAGTTTTGCAGATGGTCCATTGTTGTTTCCAGCTTTTGCCGGGCGACATGGAGAAGTGAACCTTGCTTCTGGTGTTCCGAGATGCTTTCCCGTATTTTTTCAACATCTTCTTTTGACAGGGCCAAGGTGCTTTGCAGAGTATTCTGCTCTTTTTTGAGTGCAAGCAGTTCGTTTTCTTTTATACGACAATCGCTTTCGTAAGGTTCAAGTTCCTTGAAAAGCTTTTTTTCCTGTTCTTCAAACGCCATGAACTGGTGTTGTTTCTCGGCGATTGATTCGGTGATACGAACAATGTTGTTACGCAGGTTTTTTTCCTGTTCCTGCAACTGCAGGATGTGCTTTTCAAGCGTATGAAACGCTTTGTTTTTCTCGTTCAGTGCTGTCTGTGCTTCTGAAAGCGTGCCTTCCTGTTCAAGCTGCTCGAATTCGGATTCCTGTAACAAACTGTCCTGAGTGGCTATTTTTGCCGTCAACTCCTGGATGATTGATTCCTGAGCGTTTGTTTCAGTTCTGAGAGGCTGGAGTTTTTCGAGAAAATCGTCGTAATTGAGCTTGTTCAGGGTCAGGTCCAGATCTTTGAGTGAAGCGCTCAGCTGGTGGTGCTGTTCGGCTTTTCTGACCTGAGATTTCAGGTTCCTGACTTTTTTCGACACCTCTGCAAGAACGTCGTCCACTCTTTCAAGGTCACGGGTAGTGTTTTCAAGTTGTTTGAATGTCTGCTTGCGACGCTGTTTGTAACGGGTTATTCCTGCTGCTTCCTCAAAAAGCCGTAACCTTTCATCGCTTCTGTTATTGATGATTTCCTCGATCATCTTCAACTCGATCACGGAGTAGGCATCACTTCCCATACCGGTATCGGCAAAAAGGTTGAGTATGTCTTTCAACCTGCAGGGAACCTGGTTCAGGAGATAGTCACTGTCACCGTTGCGGTAGACCCTCCGTGTAACGGTGATTTCAGTATATTCGGTCGGGAGGATATTTCGTGTGTTTTCAATGGTGATGGAGACTTCGGACATGCTCAAAGATTTGAATTTTCTCGAGCCGTTGAAGATGATGTTCTCCATTTTTGTCGAACGCAGGAGAGAGGATTTCTGTTCTCCCAAAACCCAGCGAATAGCATCGACCACATTGGTTTTACCGCAGCCGTTGGGGCCGACAATCGCAGTAAGACCTTTGTCAAAAGTTATCTTTACTTTGTGCGCAAAACTTTTGAAGCCAAACAGCTCAATTTTGGAAAGATACATTTGCCTGTGTTGAGTTGACCGTAATGAGGGAGACAATTGGCGTAATCCATCACCCCCAACTATGTGAAGTCCGTTGCCGAAAGCACTGTTCCGCCTTCATGTGAGAAGAAAGTTAAGAAAAATTTGCTGATGCAGCGACCGCCAGAGTCTCTGTTGCTTCTGCAATGTCATGCACTCTGAGGATATTGGCACCGTTGGTCAGGGCTATCGCGTTGGCTGCAATGGTCGCCGTCAGCCTCTTTTCGGGACATGGGATATCCTGGTCGGGGTGTTTCTGTAGTGCCTTGCCGAGAAAGGATTTTCTGGAAAGCCCGACAAGCAATGGACGTCCCAGCACATGAAGATCATGGAGGTGCCGGAGCAGGGTGTAATTTTCGGATACGCTTTTGCCGAACCCAAAACCTGGATCGAGAATAATGTTGCATATTCCGTGTTGTTCTGCATTTTGGGTACAGTCAAGCAAGCCGTTTTTTACACGATCCAGGATATCTGTGTCAGCAGTTTGTGTTTGATGGCTCCACTTCATGTTTCCTGGGCGACCGGCTGTATGCATCAGGACTGCTGCAGCGCGGTATCGGCTACATACTGTAGCAATATTCGGGTCGAAACTGAAGCCGGAAATGTCGTTGATTATCTGAGCTCCGGCAAGGAGCGCTTGCTCAGCGACAACCGCTTTATAGGTATCTATGGAGATCAGGATGTCCGACTGTCTTCTCAGTTCTCGAATTACCGGAAGGGTTCTGTGAAGCTCTTCTTCAGCGTCAACTTTCGGGGCTCCGGGCTTTGTGGATTCTCCACCGATATCGATGATATCAGCACCTTCTTCTACCATTTTCAGTGCCTTTTCGACGGCACGGTCGATATCGGTTGTTCTCGATCCTGTTGAAAGAGACCCGCCGTCGAAAAATGAGTCGGGTGTACTGTTGAGAATACCCATGATTTTTGCCTGTCCTGTAAGGTCAAGTTCCCGATCACGGCATTGCAGGCGGTAATTACTGTGTTTCATACGCTCGATAGTTCAATGTTGTTATTCCCGTCGTGTCCCTGATTTTCCGTCGCAGTCACTTTGCCACGTGAGGTGCCCGTGGAAACACTCGTTACTTGCGGTGGATTATGTGGGGCCGGCCCGGGGATGACAAAAAGGAGACTGAACCTAAAATAACCGAAAAACCCATAAACCGTTCAGCAAGTTATATCGTATTGCTCGAAAAAAGTCATAGTACCCCCTGTAATACCTGTTCGGATTACTCAGGGATGCGGTATCCATAGTGAAAAGGGGATGGGTCGTAGGTAATGGGTGATCGGTAATCGGGAATGGGTAATCGGGAATGGAGGTGGCCGTTGGTGGAAAGTCATGCCGCACGTGATGCGGCATCCATGGAAACATTCAGAAGAAAATGGATCCCCGGGTCAAGCCCGAGGATGACGAAGAGAGGGGTTTCATGCTCTGCTTTTACGTTATTCCAAAAGGAACAGGGGTAAAGCACAAAAAGAAAATGATAATGGCAAGCCAGCCGGTTACCCTTTTTCCGGTAGAGAGCTGGTGATCTGTCATTGTGGGGGGATGACCGGTACCAAGAACCCTGGCCAGGATAAACGCCCACAGAACCCAGCCCGGCCATGACCAGGTTATGACGGATTCAGGAATAAATGGCGTTGTGCCGGGGGAAACAAGTTCGAACAGCAGCAAGCCGAGTGACGGCAATCCAAGTACCGTGATAATGAGTAAAAACGTCAAAGCGCTCGCTCTATGGATTTTTCGGCCGAACATTGCGTAAATGATATGCCCCCCATCGAGCTGGCCGACGGGCAATAGATTCAGGGCGGTAACGAAACAACCCAGCCATCCTGTGAAAAGATATGGGTAATGGTACATCTCTGTCATTGGCGGACTGTATGCAGGGGCAAGCGCTTTTTCAAGCAGGAGGTAAAGCAGGTTTTTCCCAAGAAAAAGAGTGTTTTCCGGGGGTGGAGAAGGAATACCTCCCAGAACCTTGTATTCTGGATGAACAGTAAAAATATAATCAATCGGAGGGAGGTGTGTAAAACCGTAAACAAGCAGACCGAAAGCTACTGCAAAGCCACAGAGAGGTCCTGAAATGCCGGTGTCGAACAATGCTCTCGTGTTGGGAATCTTGTCTTTGATACGAATGACGGCGCCAAGAGTTCCGAGGCTCAAGAGAAATGGGAGAGGTGGAACCGGGATGAAGTATGGCAGCGTGGCCCGCATACGGTGGTACAGGGCGGCAAAAAAATGGCCGAACTCATGCGTGCCGAGGAAAACCAGCAGTGAAACACCATATGGGATGCCGTAGCGGAGATCCTGCAGAAATGCTGAAACACTGTCGAATCTTGCGGGGTGCCCTGTCCAGAAGGCTCCTGCCCAGAGTGTTGTAAAAAGGGTGGTGATGAGCAGACCTGCATGCAGCATATAATTCTGCTCTGCAAGTATGCGTCTTCGAGAGGACAACTGTTGCCCCATGTCAGAATGTGCTATTGTTCGGAAAAACTGACTTTAATTATACGTTTTTTTGCAGGAAATAAATGGTGCGGGAATGAGGGAATTTGTCAGGCAATGAAAAAGGAAAAAAGATTTCATTGTCGCTATGGAGGTGCGTCTGTTATCTGGCTTGCTTTTGTTATGGTTATTTCAGGTTCACCATTGTAGAGTTTCAGCGGTCCTTTGATGTAAGCATAGTTTGTTCCGCCTTTTTCTACAGTCGAGCCGTCATAGCCGATCGTGAGGTAGCGGTGCTCGAGCAATCTGAGAATTTTCTGTCCTTCCCAACTGTAAATCCCGGGTATGAAAAGCTTGAATGGTTGGTTATCGGAGCCGGTGGTTACGATAACTTTTTCGGAATCGAGCAATGTTATCTGCCGGAGTTCGGAAAAAACGGTTGCGCTTTCTTCGAGCTGTGCCTTGCTGCGGATCTCATCGTAATCGATTCTTGAATCGAGGATCTTGTCGTGCGGGTCTTGGGTTTGATATGCCCTGAATGTTTCGATAACTCTCGCCCTGAGGTGCCACCACGGAAGCAGCCTTTCGTATCGGCGGAACCGTTTTCCGTTGAATACCCGGTAACTCCAGATTCCCCTTCCTTCTGCCTGGGCAAGAGCTTCTGCCCTGATGTAAGAGAAGTGTCTTTCCTCGGGCTGGGCGTAGCCGTATTTTGACATATATGGGCTCCAGCCTTCACGAATCATGATTTCCTGAAAATCCCGTTTGTCTTGCAGCTCGATATAGCACAGTAGTCTGCCGTAGTTTCCCCTGTGTTTCGCAAGAGCGACTTCGATTGGAGAGTTGTCCGGAAAGATCAACGTGACAGAGTCATCTTTACTCAGTAGGTCGCGTGCCCTTTTCTTTGCCTTGTTTCCGAGGTTGGTGATCGGTTTTCCCCCTTTATGGGTTTCTTTTTGGGAAAGATCGTTATCGCTGTGACACTCTTCGGTATCGAGAGCGAGTATCCTGAGGGTTTCCTCCCGATCATCGGCTACCGGTAGTGTTACCTTGATCGTATCGCCGTCGGTAACCGCTACTACGACTGCGGCTGTTGTTGTCTGGGTTTGCTCGGGCATGTGGGTTGAATACCGGATTTGATTGTACTATTCAAGATACTCTTCTGTCAAGATATTGTCGAATAAACGGCGTTACGTTTTTGTTACGGATTATTGTAGAGTTCCGAAGCGTGAACCGAGGATCCACATGCATTCTTGCTTCACCCTATGGATGCCGCATCAAGTGCGGCATGACTTTGGAGGAGTTGGACGCCGCATCGAGTGCGGCATGACTTCGAAAGAACTGGACGCCACACCAAGCGCACCATGACATTCCTCTCCCTGTCATCCTCGGGCTTGACCCGGGGATCCATTGAGCTGAACCGTTGTATGGTGGTTCGCTTGCGGGGTGTACAAACGCATGGAGCGATGTCCTTTAGCTGAACGGAATACTGAGAACGGTCAGTGGCCACGAAAATTCTGTTCTGTGCTGTTTTGAGCCGGTTGCTATCCAGGCTATAAGATCGAGTTCGAGTTCGGAGTAGAACTTTCTTGCGGATGTATAGCCGTCAAGGGTCAACGCAGAAATTCCCTGCAGCATGGCCACCAAAGGAACCCCTGCGAGAAGATCGGTTCCTCTGTGTCCGTCGAGCCCGAGAAATTCAGCTGCACCGTGCAAACGGCTTTGTACGATGATTCTCGCCAACTGACCGGGAGTAAAATGGTGGAGGCTCTGTGATATGAGGATGATGTCGCATGAACAGGTGTCGAGAGCATCCAGCTCGAATGCATTGATGGTTTTAAAACGAACCGGCAGGTTTTGCTCCTCTGCGGCCCGATTGCTGTATTCTACGTACTCTTCGACGATATCCGAACCGGTTATCTCTACGGGCAGCGACGATTGTTTTGCCTGGGCTGCTATTGCAAGAGCAAATCCACCTGAGCCACTTGCCAGTTCCAGTATTCTTGCCGGCCGTTTCTTTTCCCTGGCGATTTTACGTATTGATGGCTCGATGATCGAGATATATTGAGGGTAAAGCGACATCATATTGTTCATGTTGTCAAGTGCTTTGATCAACTTCAGCTTTTCGGCGGCGGTCAGGGATGGGTCATCCATACGCTCCTGTTCCCCTGTGCGTATCGACCGATCGATTAGTTCGTGTGCTAAAAAAAGGCCTCCCAATGTTTTTGAAACCTCGAATCGTTCATCAAGGAAAGCCTTATGATAGCGGTCTGTTACTGTTTCGAGTTCTTCCTGGGTTTGCCATTCCGGGGTGAGCCCAAGGTGGTTGCGAAGGTTTTTGATCGCGATATATCCAGCTGTTTTGAGCTGTAGCATAAGGTTGAGCTTTAAAGTATTTGCGCGGTGTGCAGGGATGCCGATTTTTTATGGCACTACCGTTGTTTAAAAAAAAGAATATTTTGGGATTTTTATAAATGATACTAAATTAGTATCAGTTAAAGAGGAATTATGAGAGTATTGACAAAAAACACCGATTATGCCGTAAGGGCTCTGCTTGTGCTTGGTGCGCATGAGGGTGAATACGTATCTGCCAGGAAAATTTCAGAAGAGCAGGGTATTCCTTATCAGTTCCTTAGGAGGATACTTCAGGATCTTTGCCGGCATGGTCTTGTGCATACCAAGGAAGGAGCTCATGGAGGAGTGATGCTCGATCGTGAGCCTGAAAGTATACGGATCAAAGAGGTTATAGAAATTTTTCAGGGTAAGATCGAACTTTCGGAGTGTATGTTTCGCAAGCAGCTCTGTTCGAATCGTGCCAATTGTGTGCTTCGCCATGAAATCCTGAGGATTGAACAGATGGTCAATCGGGAGTTTGAAGGGATAACAATCGGCAAGCTGCTTGATGATCTCAAGGCACTTGATGATGGGAAAATATCGGGTAAATCGTTTGTATCGGTTGACAATAAAATACAAGAAACGTGAACAGGGAGTGGTATGCAGTGCACAATCATGACCTTATGCAGGAAGCAACAATGAAAAGAGAGATCATAACCATAGACCAGACAAAGTGTGACGGTTGTGGTGACTGTGTGCCCGGCTGTCCGGAAGGTGCATTGCAGATTATCGACGGTCGGGCAAGACTGGTCAGTGATCTTTTCTGTGACGGGCTCGGAGCGTGTATCGGAACTTGTTCAAAAGGGGCGATAAGCATCGAGGAACGTGACGCCGAACCCTATGATGAGCGGCGGGTTATGGAAGAGATTATCATAAAAGGGGGAACAAACGTCATTGCTGCACATCTTGAACATCTCAAAGCGCATGGAGAAGAGGAATATTTGCAGCAAGCGCTGGCTTACCTGAAAGAAAAAGGGATTGAAAACCCGATAAACAACGACGTGCAGGGCAACCAGTCGTCCGAACATGAAGGCTGTGGATGTGCCGGTAGTGTGCTTATGGATTTCAGAAAAACCGGCAATGATGTGGAACAGGGCGAATCAACCGGACAGCAGAAATCCGAATTGACGCAGTGGCCGATACAGCTTCATCTCGTAACACCGCTCGCTCCTTGCTATCGGGATTCGGATCTTTTACTTGCTGCAGATTGTACGGCATTTGCAATTGGAGCATTTCATCCGGCTTTCATGAGGGGCAAGAGCATAGCGATTGCATGTCCGAAACTCGATTCGGGAATAGACCGATATGTTGAAAAGCTGAAATCTATGATTGAACTGGCGAATATCAACACCATTACCGTTGTGATTATGGAAGTTCCCTGTTGCGGAGGGCTTGTTTCAATTGTCAATCAGGCGCTTGACAAGGCGTCCAGAGACGTGCCGGTTAAAAAGATTGTTATCGGTGTGAGGGGAGATGTTCTTGGTGAGCGTTGATAAAAAAGGAAATCGTCACAAGGAAAAATGACTGAATAGGTGCATTTCGAAAAGCCGTCATTGATCTTTAAAAAATTGTCATTGAAGAGATGTTAAAAGATGCTTTGGGCAGTTATAGAGGCTCGGTCGAAGAACTTGACAGGATAATAGAGCAGTATCCGGAAAATGCCGAGGCATACTACAACCGTGCAAATGCAAAAAACTGTACAGGTGATGGCAAGGGTGCAGTAGATGATTACACGATGGCGATCGAGCTTGGGCTGAGACTCCGTGAGAAATTTCTTGCTCATGGAAACAGAGGTATAACCAGAGCCGATCTGGGTGATGTAGAGGGGGCGATGGAAGATTTTACGGCAATTATCAAAGCTTGTCCGAAAAGCAAGAGAATTCTGAAAACCGCCCTGTTTAACAGATCGTTGCTTAAAAGGGCAAGTGGTGACTTTCGAGGTGCCGATCAAGATTATCAGTATGCAGTATCTGTTGAAATACATAAACAATAAGCAAGGCAAGGAGGAGAATTATGGGGATGTATTGTGATCAGTGTCAGGAAAGCGTCCAGAAAACAGGATGTATCGCTCGAGGTGTATGCGGTAAAAGTGAAACCACGGCAAAACTCCAGGACATGCTTGTGTATGTTCTCGAAGGTATTGCAGTGTGTGTCGAAGCCTCCGGCAGAAGGGTGACACCAGAGCTTGGCCGCTTTATCAGTGAAGCGTTGTTTGTTACGGTTACCAATACCAATTTCGACGATGATGCAATCGTTGACAAGATTTTCGAGGCGTTGGCTTTGCGTGATGAAGTGAAACGTTCATTTTCCGGTGTTCAGTTGCATGACAGCGCTGTATGGACAGGTGAAAGCAAAGAGGATTGTATCAGGAAAGCCGAAACATCAGGTGTTGCGGCACTCAGTGAGAATGAAGATCTGCGCTCTTTGAAAAGCCTGGTGCTTTACGGGCTCAAAGGGCTGGCTGCGTATACGGATCATGCAGCGGTTCTTGGTTACGTTGATGAATCGATTTACGATTTCTATGTCAAAGCTCTGGCCTCACTGACAAAAGAAATGAATGCCGATCAGTTGACGGCATTGGTCATGGAGACCGGCGAAACTGCCGTAAAGGCAATGGCACTTTTGGACAAGGCCAACACGGAAACCTATGGGAATCCTGAGATCACGACGGTGAAAACCGGGGTGGGAAACAATCCCGGTATCCTGATATCGGGCCATGATCTCCATGACATGGAAGCACTCCTGAAACAAACCGAGGGGAGCGGTGTCGATGTGTATACTCATTGCGAGATGCTCCCGGCACATTATTACCCAGCATTCAAGAAGTTCTCTCACTTTGCGGGTAACTATGGCAGCTCCTGGTGGTCCCAGGACAAAGAGTTCGCTTCGTTCAACGGGCCGATTCTGATGACTACCAACTGTATTGTTCCTGTGAAGGAGTCCTACAGGAGAAGGATGTTTACAACCGGCAATGCGGGATATGAAGGCGTGAAGCATGTACCGGCACCGGAAAATGGTGAAGCGAAGGATTTCTCCGAAATTATCGAACTGGCCAAAACCTGCCAGCCACCGACAGAGATCGAGAACGGTGAAATTATCGGCGGATTTGCGCACAATCAGGTTATCGCTCTTGCTGACAAGGTTGTCGAAGCGGTAAAGTCCGGTGCTATACAACGTTTTGTTGTCATGGCAGGCTGCGACGGTCGTCAGAATACACGAGAGTATTACACCGACGTTGCCGATGCGTTGCCTGAAGATGCGATTATTCTGACGGCAGGTTGTGCCAAGTATCGTTACAACAAACTGCAGCTTGGTGACATCGGGGGCATACCGAGAGTGCTCGATGCCGGGCAATGTAATGATTCCTATTCACTTGCGGTTATCGCGCTCAAACTCAAGGAGGTGTTCGGTCTTGAAGATATCAACGATCTTCCGATATCCTATGATATTGCGTGGTATGAGCAGAAAGCTGTAGCTGTATTGCTTGCATTGCTCTCGCTCGGTGTGAAAGGTATTCGGCTCGGTCCGACCCTGCCGGATTTTCTTACCCCTGCTGTTCAGTCGGTCCTGGTCGAGAAGTTCGACATCAAACCAATCGGTATGGTTGAAGAAGATGTGAGCGCCATGATGGCCGGGAAATAAGCCTGCGGGCATGGAAAGTATTCCGTAAAATACTATTATAGGGGCTTCTTATAACTCAAAAAATGATCGTTATATGAAGCCTTTTTTTGTTGTGATAATGGTTTTCGCTGTCCTTTCCTTGTTCAGTTTCTCGGCGTCATTCGCTGCTGGTCGAAGCGTTGCCGGGGCATCGGATGCAACCGGCCAGTCAGCAGGTTCGCTCTCTGAGGTTGCAAGCCCGGCTTCAAGTAAAGGCAGCACTTTACATGGTGTTGACGATGAGCGTTTTCGACCCTCGATAAGTGTTTCGAAAGTCAAACCGGAGATCGTTTTTCAGATAGTCCGGGAATCACTCCTGACCTACTCTTTTCCGGGGAGTAACTATTTTATGCTGAACCTTCATACGACAGAGAAATTCGATCCGTCTTCACTCAATCCGGCGTCGATCAGTGTCAATCTCAAATACTTCAGGAACGGTAAGCTCACGGGGCAGGAGCTACTCAAGGGAAAATTCGTGAAAGCGAATTCAGATAATCCTCCTACAACCCCGTCGACGATTCTCCGGTGGAAATCCGACCAGACTCAATGGGCCACTCAATGTACAAACAGCACCGATTGCTATTGTCAGATCGATGTTTCCGTCTATGATACGCTCCTATCCGAAGAGGGGGCCAAACTCGACGGTGATCGTGATGGAGCACCGGGGGGGAACTACTATCACAGGTTTTTCAGGGGAATGTCCACTCCATGAAGACTCGGTCATTTTTTCCTGCCAAAACAATGTTCGTGTTACGTTCCTGTTAACCGGTATTCCCCTGCCGGACAGATAAACTACATTCTTCTCTATGCGTAAGAGAATCTCTATGGTTGTGCTGCACGCTTTTTGCGAGATTTTCTTGCGCTGTACCTGAAATACACGCCCCGGCTTGCCGGGGTTATGGCTTTTGTCCTGTATATGCCATGTAAAGAGGGCGTTTCGCGGCAATTGCTAAAGGCGTTCATACATTCATTACCCATAATAAAGGAGAGAAGATGCTCGATAGGTACTGGAAAAAAGCAGTGTTGACCTGCTGTGTTTTCTTGGGTTCTTTCAATCTGGAGGCGGGTCCGAGGTTGCAGCAAAAGAACTGGGAGATCGGTCCGGAAGTTTTCCATCAGACCTATGAGGAGCCTGGTGTGATGAAGGAGGAAGGGGTCATGTACGGTTTACAAGGTGCTGTTGAATTTCACGACTTCATGCCGGGGCCGATTCACCTGTTGAGGGTAGAGGGTGCCTATGCCTGGGGTGAACAGGACTATACCTCCGGCAGGACAGGAGATATCGATGATATCGAGGTTTCTTTTTTTGAAGTGCGAGGTATCCTCGGTCACGATATACATTTTCAAAATGGTGTTGTGACTCCCTATGTCGGATTTGGTTATCGCTGGAAAGAAGACCGCGCTGGTGGAATGGTTTCCACAACCGGTGCTTTGGGATATGACAGGGAATCGAACTATTCCTACAGCCCTATCGGGATTGCCTTCGAAGCCGATCTTGAAAAAGGTTGGTCGATAGGGGGAAGGGTCGAATATGATCTGTTTTGGGACGGTACACAGAGAAGCTGTTTCAGCGAACTGCACCCTTTGAACAGTGATCTGGTTAACGATCAGAATGAGGGATATGGTCTGAGAGCATCACTGAGGGTAACCAGGGAACTCGATGAAACATTCCTGCTTGCTGTCGAGCCGTTCTGGCGGTATTGGGATATCGAGCAATCCGAACTTGGTGATTTTGACGAGTATAACCCTTTCCTTGGCAAAGTGGTTCAAAGAACAGGATATGAACCTGCAAACAGTTCTACCGAGTACGGTGTAAAAGTCGTGCTTTTTTTCTGAAAAGCGGGCCTTTTCTTTATTTGCTCAAAGGATTTCCAGGCGGCTTTTGTCTTTGGCTCTCTCCCGGGAATCGAGGTGCTTTCCTCTTTTCCGTCATCCTCGGGCCTGATCCGGGGACCCATCTTTTTCTGAAAGTTTTCATGGATGCCGCATCAAGTGCGGCATGACGTCCCTCTCTTCCAGTCATCCTCGGGCAAGCCAAGCGCGATCCGGGGATCCATCGGCTTTCCTGTTTCTCTCATGGATGCCGCATCAAGTCTGCCATGACATCCCTTTCCCCGTCATCGTCGGGTTCGACACGTGGATCCATCTTCTACTGAAAGTCGCATAGATGCCGCATCAAGTGCGGCATGACATTCCTTTCCCTGTCATCCTCGGGCTCGACCCGGGGATCCATTGGTGTTGTTGTTGTTCAGCATTGAGGCTGGAGGGGATGATTTCAACCACAGTCGAAACCGGTTTTTGTGGCTGTTTTTTCTGCTTTCAAGATGTAACGTGTTGTTTGCATTCCTGTAATACCGCCTCAACATTCAATCGATATATTTTAAGCCGTTTTTGAATGAGAACGATGTTTCTTCAGCTATCTCATGATAGTCACGTTTCCCTTTTTCTTTCAGCAGCTTTTTTAATCTAACATGGAATTACAATCATGCAGAACACCAGAAAACCAAGAAGCTTTTTCCAGAGCCTTGTTTTTGGGCTAATGATGTCGATGCTTGTTGTGTCGATATCAGGTTGTGACGATGATGATGATGATGGGTCTGTAAACGCACCTTCATCCACCGACGAAACCGCCAAGTACATTTTCTTCTTTATCGGTGATGGTATGGCGAGTCCCCAGGTGAACATGACCGAAGCCGCTCTTGCCGATCCGAATTTCAGGCTTGTTAACGGTGCTATCACTCTCGGTGCTATGAATCTTCAGCATTTTCCTACTGCAGGTATGGCAACAACCTATGCCGAAGACCGTTACATCACCGGTTCTGCCGCCGCTGCAACAGCTCTTGCAACGGGTGAGAAAACTTCAATCGGCACCATTTCAAAAAATGTCGCTCATACCCAGGATTTGAAGACAATGGCTGAGATGGCAAAAGAAAAAGGCATGAAGGTCGGTATTGTTTCCAGTGTGAGTATCGACCATGCCACCCCCGCTTGTTTCTATGCGCATGCTGATAGCAGAAACGAGTATTACAATATAGCCAGCCAGATGGATGAAAGCGGTTTTGACTATTTCGGCGGTGGTTACGCGAAAGGTAATTTTCCAGGCAAAGGGGCTGGTGATGTCGAGATTCAGATGCAGAATGCAGGGTATGAAATTGTCGACAACCTTGGGGCTTTGAAAGGTGTTCAGCCTGGGCAGAAATGTTGGGCTTATACCGAATACGACGGTTCCGGGGCATTGTTTTATGAAATCGACCGCATGGGCACTGACCATATCTCTCTTGCTGAATTCACTGAGCAAGGTATCAGGCTGCTTGACAATCCGAACGGGTTCTTCATGATGATCGAGGGCGGTAAGGTTGACTGGGCTTGCCACGCCAACGATGTTGTCAGTGCAACGCATGACATGGTTGCTTTTGATGATGCTATCGGTATAGCGCTTGATTTTTACAACCAGCATCCTGACGAAACGCTTATCGTCGTGACCGGTGACCATGAATGCGGTGGCCTTTCGCTCGGCTATGCTTCTACCGGATACGATACTGCGTTCAGCCTCCTGAAATATCAGGATATTTCCTACCAGGAGTATACCGAAATAGTCGGGTCATGGAAAGGCACCGGTAAAACCTTTGCCGCTGCTCTCGAAGACGTTAAAGAGCATTTCGGTCTTGGTGACGAAACCCTCGATCCGGCACTTGCGCTGACCGACTATGAGAGAGACCAGCTCGAAGAAGCTTTTGACGATAGCATGAACGGTGGGTTCGACCGCAATGATGAGGAAGTTTTTCTGAAATACGGGCCTTACTACGATCCGTTTACCGTTACCGTTACACACATCCTCAACCAGAAGGCAGGTATCAGCTGGACAAGCTACTACCACACCGGTGTTCCGGTGCCTGTTTATGCTATCGGTGCAGGTGGGAACAGTTTCAGTGGCTCTTATGACAATACCGATGTAGCCAAGAAAATCATCGAGGCGGGAGAGCTGAACTAACCGATTGAAAGAAAAATCGATACATCCTTTTTCAAACCTTGCCTGAAAGAGCCCTGAACGGCTCTTTCAGGTTTTTTATTCCTCATGATTATGGATCGAATGTTTTTTAAGAAGGCCGATATCTATTTTGTGGCATTCGTTGTTGTAGCATCAGTTTTTCTCTGGTTTTTACCAACCGGTTTCGAAAAGCCCGAACTTCAAAAAAATACTCTGCGCGAACGGGGAAAGGTCGTAACGGTTGATGACAGCGATCTAAAGAGGGTCGGGTTGGTTTTGACCGGTGAACAGAAAATGGAAATCGAAATCCTTTCAGGTGAGTTCAAGGGCCGCAGCCTGGTTGCTTCCAATATTCTGATGGGGCAGATGAGTGTCGACAAGCTTTTCCGGGAAGGTGACGATATACTTGCAGTTCTGAAAATTGATGGAAAAACCGGTGAAATCATCAATGCAAGGGCAGCTGAACATTACCGGCTCGATATTGAGCTTATCTTGTTTGCACTATTCGGGTTGTTTCTGATTGGCTATGCCCGGTGGACAGGATTCCGTGCTTTGCTCTCCTTTGTATTTACAGCGCTTGCGATATGGAAAGTACTGATCCCGCTTTTTCTCAAAGGTATTCCTCCGCTTCCGATTGCTTTTCTCATTGTTTCGGTTACAACCAGTGTGGTCATGTTGCTTATCACCGGTTTTACGCGCAAAGGTGCGGTCGCACTTTCAGGAGCTATAAGCGGGGTAGGGGTCACGACGGTCCTTGCAATCCTTTTTGGCGCATGGTTCAGGGTACCCGGGACGGTTAAGGATTTTGCAGAGATGCTTCTCTACAGCGGTTTCTATTCTTTGAACCTTACCGGGATATTTCTCTCGGGGATTTTTATTTCCGCAGCCGGGGCTGTCATGGATATGGCTATGGATATTGCAGCATCACAAGCTGAAATTGTTGAAAAACATCCAGGGGTAAGCCGCAGGGAACTGGTGGTTTCAGGTTTCAGAGTAGGGCAATCGGTCATTGGTACCATGACAACGACCCTGCTGTTCGCTTATTCGGGTAGTTTTACGTTTGTGCTGATGGTTTTTATGGCACAGGGGACGCCTATGGAATATATTTTCAATGTAAGCTATGTGGCTGCAGAAATACTCTTGACCCTTGTAGGCAGCTTTGGGCTTGTGCTCGTAGCGCCCTTGACAGCTGTGCTGGGAGGGTTTATCTACACGGCAAGAAGGTAAAAAAAAGAGGCAGTCTCATGAGTCCTACAATGAGTCTTTCTGTAGTCATCCTCGGGCTTGACCCGGGGATCCATCTTCCAAAGAAGGCCAGTATGGATGCCGCATCAAGTGCGGCATGACTTTCTACCGGAACGTCTGCATGGTGACCGATAGCCGTGAAGCAGTGCTTTTGAGACAGTCTCTTGTGATGCATTACATGATCAGAGCATAACTGCCGGTTTCTTCAACGATATTGGCTTCGGTCATCAAGGCGCCATAGACGGTGACCGTTCCAAGAGCAGTCCCTTCAGCAGAAGTCATGGTTATAACTGTTGATTCGGCTTTGCCGTTGTTATTCAAGTCAACATGCTGAAAATCGAGACCGGTGGAATAGGAGTCAGGATCGTTGTCGTCATCAAAAATCATGATCGAATCTTCTTCTGATGCTGAAAAGTCATAAATCAGATCGTTGCCGTTCAGGGGTTTGAAATAGAACCTGTCGGCTCCGCTTCCTCCTTTCATGATATCGTTTCCGCCGTCGTCGAGAGAGACAAGATGATCGTTTCCGCTCTGTCCATAAAGCATGTCGGTACCGTTACCGCCGAGCAGCGTGTCGTCGCCATTGCCGCCGTATAGTAAATCATTGCCGTCACCCCCGATCAGGATATCGTTGTCGTTTCCGCCGTTGAGGTAGTCATCACCGTTTTCTCCATACAGCTGGTCATCGCCGTCATTGCCGTAAAGTTTGTCGGTACCGTCACCGCCATAAAGATAGTCGCTGCCGCTGCCACCATTGAGGTAATCGTTTCCGGCATCACCATACAGGCGGTCAGTCCCATCCTGGCCGTAAAGACGATCGTCTCCTTCGCCACCGGAGAGGGTATCGTTGCTATTCCCGCCGTAGAGACTGTCATCACCATGTTCGCCTGCCACCGTATCATCGCCATCCTGTCCATAGAGGTAGTCGTTACCGGTTCCTCCGCTTAAGATATCATCGCCGTTTCCTGCATTGAGGTAATCGTTACCGCTTTCTCCATACAGTTGGTCATTTCCGTCATTACCATACAGGTAATCATCGCCTTCTCCTGCAATCAAGGTATCGTTACCCTTGCCGCCGTACAGCCGGTCATTTCCGGCATTTGACGAAATGATATCATCGCCGTCATCGCCGCTCATCCTGTCATCGCCACCGAACGCAACAAGTATATCGTTCCCGGCACCGCCATACACCCTGTTGTTTCCGGTCCCTGCATCGAGGCGATCATCGCCGTTCCCGCCATTGAGGTAGTCATCCCCTTCTTCGCCGAGAATGGTGTCGTCGTCATCCTGCCCATAGAGGTAGTCGTCGCCGGTTCCCCCGTAGAGAAGGTCGTTGCCGGTTCCGCCGTAGAGCTTGTCATCACCGCCATTTCCGGTGATGGTGTCGATGCCGTCGTCACCGCTCATGGTGTCGTGACCATCACCGGCAGTGATGGTATCGTTCCCAGCCTTACCGTACAATCTGTTGTTTCCTTC
>NZ_PDNZ01000011.1 GCF_003182595.1 Prosthecochloris marina | reverse complement strand
TATGTGGATGGAGTGGAAGTCCCGGCGACGTACGATCCCGTCACGGGTACGCTGACGCCCGATACACCGCTGGGCGATGGTACGTACGATTTCACCTATACCCTGACCGACGAAGCGGGCAACGAGGGATCCGTAAGTGATCCACTCACGATCGAGATCGATACGACGGCACCAACGGTGACGATAACCGGGGACGGCGGTACGGGGACGATTACGTTCACATTCAGCGAAGAACCTGTGGGTTTTGAGCTGTCCGATATAGCGATTACGAACGGAACTGCAGCCGGCCCGTTGATACAGGTGGACGCGTTCACGTATACACTGGCGGTAACTCCCATGGCGGGTGTGGCGACACCTTTCACCAACATCGCGGTCGATGTGAATGCGGGCACATTTGCTGACGATGCTGGGAACACGAATCCTGCTGCGAAAAATGGAACGACACTGAATAATCTGTTCATGGATTCCTCATATAATGCCACTGACATCACGGGCATGGATACCTCGCATGTAATCAGTGCATCAAATGCATTCGAGGGAAATCGTACGTTCAACCAGGACATCGGTGGTTGGGACATGAGCAGCGTGATGAGTATGAATGGTATGTTCTACGGTGCTGTAGCATTCGACCAGGATATCGGCGGTTGGGACACGAGCAGCGTGTCGGGCATGAGTTATATGTTTTTTAATGCCAAAGCGTTCAACCAGGACATCGGCGGTTGGGATACGAGTGGTGTGACGAATATGTCGTCTATGTTCAGAAGTGCCAAAGTGTTCAACCAGGACATCGGCGGTTGGGATACGAGCGGTGTAACGACTATGAATGGTATGTTCTATCATGCAACAGCGTTCAACCAAGATATCGGAGATTGGGACACGAGCAGTGTGACGAATATGTCGTCTATGTTCATGTATACTGTAGCATTCGACCAGGATATCGGCGGTTGGGACACGAGCAGCGTGACGGACATGTTCGGTATGTTCTACTATGCAGATGAGTTCAACCAGGATATCGGAGATTGGGAAACGGGCAGCGTGACGAATATGTCGTTTATGTTCGCTAGTGCCGTAGCGTTCGACCAGGATATCGGAGATTGGGAAACGGGCAGCGTGACGAATATGTCGTCCATGTTCAATGGTGCCGCAGCGTTCAACCAGGATATCGGCGGTTGGGATACGAGCGGTGTGGTCAATATGTCGTCGGTGTTCAGAAATGCCGCAGCGTTCAACCAGGATATCGGAGATTGGGAAACGGGCAGTGCGACGAATATGTCGTCTATGTTCGGTGGTGCCGCAGCGTTCGACCAGAATATCGGAGGTTGGGACACGAGCAGCGTGACGGGCATGAATGGCATGTTCTACGGTGCTTCAGCGTTCAATCAGGATATCGGAGGTTGGGACACGAGCAGCGTGACGGACATGAGTTATATGTTCAGAGATGCCGCAGCGTTCAACCAGGATATTGGAGCCTGGGATGTCAGTGCGCTGACAAATGCTGTAGGCATGCTCGATAATAGCGGCATGTCAGCTTCCAATTACGATCTTCTGCTTGCCGGCTGGTCCGATGTCAATAGTTCAGCAGGGGAAACCGGACTCCAAAGCGGGGTGACTCTTGACGCCTCAGGAGTTACCTATACCGATGCGACATCGCATCAGTACCTCACCGATATGGGCTGGAACGTCGGTGGTACTCTCGATGCAGGGGTGACGGTTGGAGACAACAGTCTGGACGACACGCTGTCGGGTTCCATCGTCCACGGTCTTGGCGGCAATGACACTCTCATAGGCACTGCATCTAATGATCTGCTGGTCGGCGGTGCGGGCGACGATACTCTCACGGGTAACGCAGGTGTCGATACGTTCCGTTACCACTTCACCAACGCAGGCAACGACACGATCACCGATTTCAGTAACGGATCGGGTGGAGACGTGCTGGATCTGCACTATCTGCTGGACGGAGCGAGCTCGGCTACGATTGGGGATTTCGTGACGATGTCCAATGCCGGTGGAGACACGCTCATGCTGAATATAGACGCCAATGGCGACGGGTCAGGCACGGATGTAACGATTACGATGCAGGGATTGAGTTACAGTGCGGCATCGGGAGACCCGGACGCATTTCTGGCTGCAATGCTCGCAAACGGTAACATGGTCATCTGAAGAGGCGAGGTGAGCCGGGACACGATGTTTGTCCCGGCTCATCATCGTGGTGTCGTAAACCATCTATCGGGACCTTTCGGAAACAACAGTATTACCTATAGCGCAGCACATATAAGCAGTATTCATGGCAAAGCGTTTGTTTTCTTTATTTTTTCCATATGTATTCATTCTGCCGCGCGGTGGGGTGTCGATGAACGAAGCCATCGTGAGTTTGCCGCTGTTTTGTGCTCGAGCGGCTCATGCTGGCTATCGCTGTTTCTTGTTTCCTTTACTGTTGCTGCTGCCCATGCTGTTGTACGGTTGTGCTTTCACGAGTACCGGCAGGAGTCCGGAAAGAGACTTTGCAGTGCTTGATGCCGTTGTTCCGGCTGAGCGTGCGGCATTGTCGTCAGACATCGCCGAGCCGTGGACGCTGGATCGGCTGATCGGCGCTTCGATCACGACGAACCCCCGGGTTCTGGGAAGCCTTGCAGGCTACCGTGCCGCTGAATCGCGAGCAGATGCGGCTTGGGCGGAGTACTTGCCGGTGCCCTATGTTGATATGCGGTATGACGCCCGAGACGGTGATCGAGTTGGTGTTTTCGGGATTCGCCAGCCCCTGTGGAGTGGTGGTAAGCTTTCCAGCGGATTACAGGCGGCACGTTCGATCGCTTGGTCAAGCAAGCTGTCGATAAGCGAGACGCAGCTATCAACCGCTCTCGACGTGGTCAACCGCTATCAAGCCATCCTTTGCCACCGTGTACGTATCGAAGCGCATACCAAAGGAGTGTCGTTGTTGGAACGCTATGCGTCGATGATGGAACGCCGGAAAGCTTCGGGGATATCGTCATCGATGGAGGTTTCGTTGGTGGCGTCTCGTCTGCTGCAAGAGCGTAGCGACCTGTCGATGGCCAGAGCCGGTTTGCATACTGAACTGGACCATCTTTCGCTCCTGGTCGGCCAGCGACTTTCCGGGAAAGACCTTTCTTTTGTCGACGATCAGGGAATGGTAGCCCCACCGGCTCTTGATACACTCCGTGACCATGCGATGCATCGCAACCCAATGTTGGCGCGTGCATCGGCAACGATCGATGTTGCCCGCCATCAGCGCTCGAAGGAGCTCGCCAACCTGTTGCCAACGGTAGTGCTGAAGGCGGAACACCAGAGTGATTTCTCGGGAACGGATGTCGAAAACGCTGTCTATATGACGATGGAATACGAGTTCGGCGGCGGTTTGGCGGCTCTTGGCGCGATCCGTTCGGCGCGATCCGGCATTGAAAAAGCACGGCAAAATGAGGAAAGCGTGCGACGCGATCTAGAAGCAGTGCTCCATGAAGAGCACGAGTCTTGTCAGGTGTCGCTGGCGCGCTATACATTGAGCCGAGACAAGACGCGTTATTCGCAAGCGGTACTCGATTCGTACACGCGATTGTTTGTTGCCGGCAAAGTCAGTTGGCTCGATCTGCTCAACTCGGCACGTGAACTGATTCAGAACGAAGTTGCAACCGGCGATCTTCTGGCATCGTACTGGGGCTCCCTGTATCGGCTACGCCTGTATTCGGCAGATCCGGAGCTGCTTGGCGGCCTGATCAATGATCAGGCGTCAACTCCGGCTGATTCACCGGTAGAGGATGTCGATACAGATGAGAGCTGACTGGTTGTATTTTAGTTGTACAAAGACTTTTTGTTATGTCCCATCATGCATCGTTTACTTCCCAAATGAATATCGACTGGCTTGCAGAGCGTTGCTGTGCCCTCGAAGGCAGGACGATGGGGGTGCCGTCGGCACGGTTGGAAGCGCTGCAGCATCATCTCGATGATCGCGCTTCTGCCAACTCGCCAGTCCCTCCAGGAGAGGCACTCGACACCCTCTTGACCCTGCTGGGGATGGCCGACAGGGAGCATACTGATGAACCGGTGTCCAACATGCTGCCGATGGTCTGTGCGATACCGGGTATTGAAAGCGGAATCATTTACGGACGGACCGAACAGGGAGGCTGGATGCTCGAGAGCCCGAACGGGGTACTGCAGGTATCCGTGATCCCTCCAGGTTCCAGTTTTGTCTCGTTACGTCACCAGCATGACGGGGCGTTCAAGGTCCCGAGCTTTTTCGACATATTCCGCCAGTCGGTTCGCGACAAGATTTCGGTGTTTGTCAAAGCAGGGGTTGCGTCGGTGCTGATCAATGTATTCGCGTTGTTTGTCTCGTTCTACTCCCTGCAGGTTTATGACCGGGTGATTCCGACGGGCGGCATGCAGACGTTGACAGTGCTGACGGTAGGGGTGCTGATGATCATGGCGCTGGACCTGGTGGTCCGACTGTCGCGAAGCTTCATTATGGAGCGTTTTGTTCGCGGTATGGATCAGGAGTTGTCGCATCGGATTTTTCACCGGCTGTTACAGATCCGGATGGACCAGTTTCCCTCGAGCGTGGGTTCACTGGCGGCTCAAGTTCGGGGGTATGAAGCGATTCGCACGTTTGCCTCGACGGCGACGATGTATACGCTGATCGACCTGCCGTTCGGTGTGGTATTCCTACTGGTTATCATGGCGATCGCCGGACCGCTGGTGGCGCTGGTTGCACTGTGTTTTTTCTGTTTGTCGATCCTTGTTGGCCTGTTGTTTCGCCGGCGGATCGAAGACCATACCAGAGAGAGTGCAGGGATATCGAACCGTAAGCTCGGGATGCTCGTCGATGCGCTCGATGGGGCCGAAACCATAAAGTCGAGCGGCGGTGCCTGGCAGGTCATCAGTGCCTGGGACCAACTGAATCGCAAGGTTATCGACGACGAAGCTCTGACCCGGCGATTCAGTGAAGCATCGATGCACCTGACAGCGTTTATGCAGCAGATAAGTTATATTCTGTTGGTTGCGACCGGTGCATGGCTTGCTTCGACATCGAGCCTGACGACAGGTGGCATTATCGCCTGTGCGATTTTGTCGGGCCGGGTGCTGGCGCCGATCGGGATGCTGCCGGGCCTGATCGTCCAGTGGGGGCATGCCAAAATCGCGTATGAAAACATTGAACGTTTTTTCACCCTGGAACAGGATAACCATGGTGTTGATCGCCCCCTGGCGCCCAACAGTCTCAAGGGAAATTTTGTGCTTGAGAATGTTCGCTTCGCTTATGGAGACAACAGGCCGGTGCTGTCCATCGATCGGCTTCACCTCGTGCCTGGCGAGAAAGTTGCTGTGCTCGGTATGGTGGGATCGGGCAAAAGTACCCTATTAAAAATCCTTGCCGGCCTTTACAAGCCCACATCGGGTACAGTGCTCATTGACGGTCTCGACCTGCACCAGGTGTCGCGTCATGTGCTGACAGAACATGCTGGCTATCTTCCTCAGCAGGTGCATCTTTTTGGGGGTACGCTACGCGATAACCTCCTGTTCGGGTTGAAACGGCTGCCTGACTCGGCTGTGATGGAGGTCTGTCGGAAGACCGGCTTGAGTGATCTGATTGCACAGCATCCCAAAGGGCTTGATCTGCTGATCTCTGAAGGTGGTGCGGGTGTTTCGGACGGTCAGCGGCAGTTGATCGGTTTGACGCGGCTCATGCTTTCCTCTCCCCGAATTTGGCTCCTGGATGAACCGACCTCTTCCATGGATGACCGCTTCGAGCAGCGAGTCATGAACGCGCTTGCTGAACAGATCGGTGCTGAAGATTCCATGGTGCTCATAACACATAAACCGGCACTGCTGCGCCTGGTTGACCGGATTGTGGTGCTGGTGCCAGGCGGCGTTGCGCTTGACGGAGCGCGTGATAAGGTGCTCAACAGTCTGCGCGCCCCCGGAGCCGCACAATCTCGCCCACCTGCCCCAACTAGATCATCATGAGTCGACAAGAACGCTTTGGCAGCCTGAATCAGACGGATTGGGCCAGTAAACTGGTGATAATTGCAGCAGTGATAACCGTGGTATTTTTTCTGTGGGCCTCCATCGCAAAGATGGAAGAGGTTACCCATGCTCGGGGCATGGTCATTGCCAAAACACGAAATCAGGTGATCCAGTCGGCCATTGACGGGATCATTCAGGAGGTGATTGTCGAGGAAGGACAGTCGGTCAAAAAAGGCCAGGCACTCGCTCATATGGAACGAACAAAGGCCGAAGTGGCGCAGAATGACAGTTTTGGCAAGGTCGCTGCGCTTGAAGCTGCTCTGGTGCGGCTTCGGGCCGAAGTGCTCGGTACACCCATGAAGTTTCCTCCCACGCTTGGTGACTTCCCGGAATTTGTTGCCAACCAGGAGCACCTCTACTTTCGACGTAAGGAGGCGCTCGAAACCGATTTACGGACTCTGAATGAATTGCTGGTTCTGGCAAAAAAAGAACTTGCCATGACCAAGCCCCTTTTGCAGAGTGGAGATGTTGGCCGTATCGAGGTATTGCGCCTGGAGCGTCAGATAGTCGAGATCACCGGCCAGCTTCAAAAACGGCAAAACCAGTTTTTCGAGGATGCCCAGAAAGAGATGACCAAAATGGAGGAGGACCTGCGTGCCCAGCAACAGATTCTTGCTGAACGGTCCTTTACAGTGGAGCAACTCGATATCCGGTCACCTGTCGACGGGATGGTCAAGAAAATCAACCTCACCACACAAGGGGCGCGGGTACGGCCGGGTGAGGTCGTCATGGAGATCCTGCCCACTACAAGCCGGCTGATCGTCGAAGGAAAACTCCGGCCTGCCGATATCGGTTTTGTCCACGTCGGTATGCCAGCAAGTGTCAAGCTCGATGCTTATGACTACTCAATTTATGGCATGCTGAAAGGATCGGTAGTCTATATCAGCCCGGATGCCATTGCCGAGATGGCTCCCCAGGGAGAACTTCTCTATTATCGTGTACACATCGGTCTCGATGAGGACGAGGCGTTACTTCGCCGTGGCAAGGAGATAGAAATCCTGCCAGGCATGACGACCAATATCGATATTCGTACCGGTGAAAAAACCGTGTTGAGCTATCTGACCAAACCGATCATCAAGGTTTTTCATGAGTCTATGAGTGAACGGTGAGGGTGTTGAACCTTGAGATAGAGGCTACCATAACCTATCACCTTTACAATTCGCGTGATATGGTTATGAGCGACTTTCTCCATCGTCATGAACCCAGCTTTGGACGTAAAGCGAATGAAATCCCTGCAGGTTGACCAGCAAGGAGGTTGTGTTGTGAAATGTATAGAGCCGTTCTTATGAACGGTGTCGGTTCCGGTGATTCCGTTTTCTCCGAACGTGCTGTTTCGGGCCTCCTGAGATAGTCCCCTCGTTGTTTTCCTTCTGAAGAACGTTGCCTTAGTGTACTGGTTGAAAGATTGTCTTTCGGCAGTTTATCATGAAAAAACCATGTGTTATGGGTTTTATTTGTATTTAGACTTTGTATATTTAGTGCGTCTCCACGATTCGGGAGCGGGGTGGGGAAGCAGAGCGAAATTGTACCTGAATTGATCGGCAATTCCGTAGGGGTTCGACAAATGCGGCTCTTTATCAGTTTTCTCTTCCTCCCGACAGGTGGGGGGAATAAGTGCATTATAAATGACAGAATGAGATATGGCTCAAAAAATCAAGATCAAGACAGGCTCTATTGAGGAAACCCTGTTACTGCCTTTATGGGGCAGGGCATATGAAACACAAAAGAGCAGCCCGCGGTTAATTGACGAACGTGCGGTGGAGATTATTCAACGAATTGATTACGATTTTTCGGATATCGAAAAAACCCAGGCCATGTCACAGCACGGCTGGGTCTCACGAAGTCTGCATACGGACAGAGTGGCTCGTGAGTTCATAAAAAAACATCCCGAAGCGACCATAGTCAATATCGGCTGCGGGATGGACACCACCTTCAGCCGTATCGATAACGGTACGATCATGTTTTATGAACTGGACCTGCCGGATGTGATCGAGTTAAGAAGGCGCTTCTATGAAGACAGCGACAGGCACAAAAGTATCGCTTCTTCATTCCTGGATACACAATGGTTTGAAAAAATAGAGGTTCGGGACGGTTTGCTGTTCCTGGCCGGGGGTGTGTTCATGTATTTCGATGAAGAACAGATCAAAACATTTTTCATGAAAGCGGCAGATCATTTCAACGAATGTGAGTTTTTCTTCGATGCACTCTCGCCTATGGGAATGAAGATTGCAAAAAAGCAGGTGTTGAAAAAAGGTGGGATGGGGATGTCCATGGATGGCGGATGGGGACTGAAGCCGGTATCGTCGCTCGAAAAGTGGGATCAGAGGATCAGGGTGATACGTTCATTCCCCATGTCAAAGGGGATGAAAAAAGGGATTGCGCTGCAATTTAAAATCATGGGAGCCATTACGGATATGCTGGGTGTGTGTTCGATGGTGCATATGAGAATCGGATCTTCCCGTTAGTTGCGAGTCGATACAGATTTTCATTATGGGAGTATTGTAAAAATGCAATCTGTTCGCCGATCACCTATGATGTTGTCGCCCGGGCTCCAGCCATCTGTCCCGAACATGTATATGGATTATCGCCTTCGATTTTTATGCAACCTAAATTGAGTGATTGTCGAGCATGTCGGAGATACGAGGCGCAAGGAATGCCGCTGTATCCCGACAAGTCGGGACGCTCAGTTTAGGTGCAAATATCTTTCAAACAACAGGGTAGTTGATATGCCCATAAATTAACTGGAGAAAAAGAAAGTGCGTTTTGGAAAAATAATAGTGTTTGCCTTTTGTATAGGCTCTGTCTGCTCCTTTGTGCCGGCTATGTCATGGTGCAGTGAGGAGGAGTCAGGTGCCACGATGGAAATGCCGGAAATGATCGTGACCGCCAATAAAATCGAGGAGGATGTTCAGGACGTTCCCCAAAGTATCACGGTCATCGACGATGAGGTCCTTAAGGAGAAGGAGATCAAAGATGTTACCGGCATCATCAGTGAGATCCCTAATATGAATTATACTTCTAGCTATGCCGGTCAAGTGAACTTCAGGGGCTTGAGCACCTCGTTGTTAACCAGCAACAACCCTGTGGTCATTTATATTGACGGGGTACCCTCTACCAACCAGTACGGTTATGACGCTTCGCTGGTCAATGCCGAACGGGTCGAGGTTCTGCGTGGCCCTCAGGGTACGCTTTACGGAAAGGATGCCATCGGTGGAGTTATCAAGGTGGTTACCAAAGAGCCGGTAAACGAATGGCATGGAAGTATCGGCGCCGGATACGGCAGCTACAACGACATGGAGGGCTCTCTTAATGTCAGTGGCTCCCTTATTGAGGACAAGCTTTATCTCGGGCTGAACGGTCGCTATCAGCAAGATGACGGCTGGATCACAAACGACTACACTGGTGACGATGAATTCAACAAGAGCAGCCTCTACAATCTGGGGAGCTACCTGCTGTATACGCCGACCGACAGGTTCACCGCCAAGCTCACCCTGTCAAACGATTACTCCGAAATATATGGGATCACAGGTTACGGTCTGCCTAGCGGAACAAGAGCCAGTGAGTTCGACCGGGACGATGCCGAGCACAGTTCTTTCGATGAAGACTTTGTTGAAGAGACAGAAGTGATGGCGCAGAGTCTTCATCTGAAGTATGAGTTCGATTCGGTGACCCTGACTTCAACGACCACCCATAGAGATGTTGAAACTGATGGTATCAACGATCGCGATGCCCAGGCAAATACCAGTTATGACGGGCTTATTGGCTTTAGCGCAACCGACTCTGAAACCTGGACCGAGGAACTGAGGTTATCAAGCAATAATACGGAGGGCGTACGTTGGGTTGCCGGTGCATATTTTGATACTGAGGATATAAAGAAAGGCCCCGATGGAATACAGATGTCTTTCTCCGGAAATGACTACGAAATGAGTTATCGATCCAAAACTGAAAGTGAGACCCAGGCCCTGTTCGGGCAGATAATGATTCCCTTTCTCGACAGCTTTGAACTGACTCTCGGGGCACGTTATCAGCGGATCGACAAAGAGATGGACCTGGATACCTACTATGGACTGGTCGGGGCCAGCAGTGATCTCATCTACTCGATTCAGCCCGATGAGACCTGGGACGTTTTCTTGCCCAAGGTTGCACTCTCATACAAATTGAATGACACCTGGATCACTTACGCTTCTGTGGCGAAAGGTTATATGCCCGGCGGTTTCAACTTTTATGCCTCCTCTGGTTCAGAGGAAGACATCAGCTTTGGGCCGGAGCAGTCGATCAACTACGAAATTGGGGCCAAGGCGGAGTTTGCCCGCGCACGTCTTGCCGCCGCCGTCTTTTATATGGACATCGATGGTATCCAAATCAGTAAATACGACAATGAGATTGATATGTGGGTGACAGATAACGCCGGCGGCGCTTACTCTCTGGGCGCGGAGCTGGAGTTGACCTATTTTCTGACCGATTCTATTGAATTGACAGCAGCACTCGGCATCATCGAGGCAGAATATGACGACTACGATACCGGCACTGTTGATTACGACGGTGAATCGATCTCTGGAACTCCATCGCATACGGCGCGGATCGGTCTCGCCTACTACCACCCCAATGGGATTTACGCTCGTGGGGATGTTAGGAGTCTGGGCGAGGTTCCCTATTACGATAGTTCCAACAATGAGTTCGACGAGCTGGATAGCTACATCACCGCTGATGTCAAGGTCGGTTATCGCTTCGAGGGGTATGATATTTACGCCTACTGTAACAACCTGACCGATGAAGAATATATCACATCATTCCAAACGGCCAGTATGAAGGCGGTTGCGTCCTACGGCGATCCGCGAGCCTTCGGTATTGGGGCCTGTTATAACTTCTGATCTTACTAACCAACACGACTGGACCAGGTTTACCACCACAACGAAACATGAAAGGTATTTACTCCAGGAAACCAGAACATAATTATGATAGCGAGAACTCCCATGACTGAAGGCTTAAAAGTAACCGGTCTGAACAAGACCTATTCAAACGGTGTGCGTGCATTAGATGGGGTTGATCTTGAGGTGCGGCCAGGGCTTTATGGCTTACTCGGCCCAAACGGCGCAGGCAAAAGTACCCTGATGAGAACCCTTGCCACACTACAGCAACCCGATAGCGGCAACATTACACTCAACGGCATCGATGTGTTGGCTGAAGCGGATCAGCTGCGTAGTCAACTTGGCTATCTGCCACAGCAGATTGGTGCCTATCCCGGTGTGTCCGGGCGAAGCCTGATGGAGCGATTTGCCTGGTTAAAAGGCTATACTGATCGGAAAAAGCGTGCAAATGAGGTGGCGTGTTTACTCGAACGCGTCAATCTAAGCGATGCTTCTCAAAGGGCAGTGGCAGAGTATTCCGGAGGTATGTTGCGCCGTTTTGGTATTGCTCTAGCATTGATCGGTTCTCCACGCTTGTTGATCGTCGATGAGCCCACTGCAGGACTGGATCCAACGGAGCGAAATCGCTTTCATCGTGTGTTAGCAGATGTTGCAAATGAAGCTGTTGTACTGCTCTCAACCCATATTGTCGAAGATGTGGAAAACCTGTGTGGTCGACTTTCTATTTTGACAGATGGACAAATCGTTGCTACAGGCTCACCAGAGGAGCTCATTGAGCCCTTGCAGGGTCGTCTGTGGTCTAGTGTCATTGCCAGAGGTCAGGAACCGCCCGGCGATGCACTGCGTATTTTGGCACACCCAAACGGTCTGCGTGTTATTATGCAAAGAGATCAGGCACCGCAAGGGGATTATGTAGCCCATCAGCCCAGCCTTGAAGATGCCTACCATGTAGCGCTAAAAACATCTGGAAAGGAGATTGGCGTATGAACCATGCTGTTTACTGGGCGGAATTTCGCCATGAAATTCGTGCGGGTCTACGAGGTCCTTTGCTCCCTATCGCTGCAGTCGTCTTTACGCTGTATGTCCTAGTCGTACTGACCAATGGCAATGTACTGCGCGGTTTTGGCGCTACGCGTAATTCGGCGGCAATAATGTATCAATTTGCCACATTTTTGTCCGTATATCTGTTTTTTGTTTGGGCGTGGATTTACGCTCAGGTAGTGGTACGCGACCGCAATGTACGTCTGGATGAAAATGTGTTGAGTTCGCCTATCAGTTTACCTAAGCTACTGTTTGCACGTTATCTCGGTGCTTCCGTTGTGGCGTTCTTACTTGGTGCAGTTGTGCCACTCAGCTTTTTTCTGATGCCAATACCTGCCTGGCTAGGACTGTTTCCTCCAACAGCTATCGGTGATGCACCAGTATTGCCGGTGCTATTAATTCTCCTGCTATTCTTGCTGCCAGCTGTTCTGGGTATAGGTGCCTTGTTTGTCAGTAGTGCGCTGTGGACGCGTTCGACGGCAGGACCTTTTGTGGTTGCCGCATTCCTGATGCTGATCTGGATGGTTGGTCTTCTCGTCTTTCGCATAAGTGATATCAGCGATACCCTTGCATCTGTGCTTGACCCAACGATGTTTAATGAGGTTGACCGCCAGATCAGTGACTTGACCCCGAATGAAAAAAACGATTTCCTCCTGGATGTGACATCGCTCTATCTGCTGAACCGCCTGTTATGGTTTGTGTTGCCAGTGGGGCTGTTACTGTTTGTATTGCGCCGCTTAAACCGTGATCACTTGCTACTGGATAACAGTAAAAAAACGGTTCGTGATACTACTGCTAAACAGACCTTGTCAGCCGTACAAACAACTGCATCTGTGACTATCAACGGCAAACCATCGTGGTTGCGTGCACTGTTTAGCGAAGCACTCTGGCATCTACGGCTCTCTTTGCAAAACAGGGGTCAGCTATTGGCATTGGGAGTAATATTACTCATGGGAGTGTTTAGTTCAGTTATGAAGGTACTGTATAACGGTCAAGGACCCATGGTACCGTATGTAGAGCATTTATTATCGATCAGAGGCTTTTTCTATCTGTTTACCCTGCTTGCCGTGGCGGGGTTTGTCGGCGCCTTGATGCGCCGTGATCAGCGTAGTGGCTTTGAAGAGATGTTTGATGCTACACCCGCACCGCTTGGTACGCGTGTGCTGGCACGGATCTTGAGTGCTTTTTTATTGACGATGGCTATCGGCTTGTTTCCAACACTCACGGTATGGATTGTCATGGCTATCGGCGGGATGTCTATTGCCTGGTGGGATCCGCTGGCATTCCAAATGCTCGTGTTGACACCCGCTTTGCTGGAGATAGCAGCACTGGCTGTATTGAGCCACAGCCTGATCCGCAACGCAGGGGCCGCGTACGGGGTCTCAATGATGCTTGCCTTCATCGCGTTTATGAATCAAGAGCTGCTTCTGGTCTCCTATCCACCAGCCCAGATCGGTAAAGCTGTATCCTTGTCGTTTTCATCCCTCAGTGGTTGGCGTCCCTGGCTCGCCAGTGTGATCAGTACCGATCTATTGAAGCTTGGTATCGCTTTGGTCATTGTGGCTTTGGCTTGGCTTGTCTGGCTTCGTGGGGTGGATTTTGGTTTTGCAATGCGTTGGCGTATTGCACGTTCTCGTATCCCTAGTGTTGCTCCTTTGGCTATTGCTGGTTTATTGTTGATTACACTGCCTGGTGTAGTGCTGTATCAAAAACTGGTGGTTTACGGTGAGTATCAGTCACTAAAAGAGGAGATAGCTGAAGCTGCTGCTTGGGAAAAGCAGTGGTGGAATAAAGGCGGTGCCTATTCACTGGATGGTGGCGAAGTCCATGTTCAACTCAATCCATCCAAGCGAACACTGGAAGCGCAGTGGACATTAAATAATGTCCAAAGTGCCAATAATCTTTTACACGGCAGTCTGCCGCACGGTGTCAGCATTAGCTCTGCGGTGGTTGAAGATAAGAAAGTAGTCCCGAATACGGCGTATGATCATTTCACCTTGCCGCTGGAGGGCTGCCCGGTTGAAGGATGCGATGTGCAACTGACCTTGACGGCCAAGCTGCAGGATTGGTCGGCGGATGATGTGCAGTCTTGGCTACTCCCCTCAGGTGTCTGGCTACGCGCCGCTGATGTTTTACCGACATTGGGACTTGATCCGGATTGCCGCCTGCATATACCTGCCGAGAGAGCGCAGTTTGGTCTACCTAAGCTAGAGGGCAACCTGCCGCGCCATGCCATGCAAGCCGCCGAGGCCGTCGCGCCGGCGGGATCCTGGCATTGGCGTGTAGAGATTGAGGGTGGCGGAGCTACTACACAGACCTCCGGTGCACTGAACGGTCCGTTGGATTTTGCCATGGTCTGGTTGCCTGACACACCGGAACAGACGACGCAAAATGGCATTCAGGCCTGGCATGGGCACGAATACCGGCAAGCCGCCGAAGATATCCTTGAGGACCTGAAGCTCATGACGCAATACGTCGGCGATCTGCTGGGGCAGGTGCCTGATGTGCGTTATGTTGTCCAGGCGCCGCGTGAACTAGGGGAAATAGCACAGTTTGGTGAGCTGCTCTGGTTGCCCGAAAACCTTGGTTGGGATCTTGCCAGCGAAGGTCCTGGACGCAAACGTCGGCGTGCGGCTATAGCTTCGGCTCTTAGTCGGCATCTACTGCTTCAGGCTACTGATCTGCGTACCGAAAAGGGTGCGCAGTGGTTGCTCTCTGGGGTATCGGGTTGGGTCGGTATGGAATGCCTTAGACGCAGTGATGGGAAGCAGGCCTGGATCGCTGAGCTAAACTGGCAGGCGCAAGACCTCTCCAAAGCAATGGGTGAAAGGCGGGAAGTACCAGTTGGTCAGGTAGCTGATGCTGGCGAAGCCGACTGGGTCAAGCTTTATACAACACTAAGTACACTGAATTGGGCAGCAAGTCAAGGTACTGAACAAACTGTTGTTGTAATCAAAGCCCTGCTAAATCGACTTCAAAATAACGAACCTTTGCCTGAGGCGTTGGCAGCACTGGCGGGACAACAAACTGCCGAGCGTTTATTAGGTATGCCTATGGTCTCAGATATTGCAGTACACGTAGATGATAAACAGCAAGTGCAGATAAAAGCCAAACGTTGGCAATGGAATGACAAGGGTTGGGAATTGATAGAAGAACCAAAAGAAGTTTTACAGATAGTAGGGGAGCAGACACAGATACTTGATCTGCAAAAGTCCTTGGAGATAAATACTATGCAGGATTTTATCGTACTTGATAGCTGGTCAAGCGTCGAGCGAACACCCAAAGATAATGTTTGGAGACATACGGCTAACCCCTAGTGGAGTCTGTACGATAAAGTGTGTCGACGGACCTTCGGGACCGGCACCCGCTACAACTTCTAATATCGTCAGCTTAGTTTGATGGGTTTGATGTGCGGACGCCTTGCGTCCGCACATCAAACCACAACCGTTGGGACAGTAGTGAATGAGTGCAAGACGGAAAGTATGAGTATTAATTGGGCGCCTTTGCCGGAGTGTTCATAGGCTAACGAGATGTTCTCAGAAGCAAGTTTGCTAACTCTAAATTGAGTGATTGTCGAGCATGCCACAGATGCAAGGCACAGGGAATGCCGCTGTCGGGATTTCAACACATGCGGTTCTTTACCTGTTTTCACGTTCGCTCTGCAGATGAGGGATAAGCTCTAGGGCACCTCTATAAAGAAAGTATAACAGATTCTCTTTGATAAACTTACCAATATGGAGCATCCCGACGAGTCGGGACGCTCAGTTTAGGTTCTGATAACCTTTTTATTGAGGAAATGCACTATGTCCAATAAAAAATCAGAAGGTGATGGCGTTTTATGGCGCATTATAAGGCCGGTCAAGACCCATATCTATAGCGCCATGCTACTCCATGCCTTTGGTTCGGTCGCCACGATTGCGACGCTCCTCTTGCTTTCGCTTATGATAGCGGTGCTGCTCAACGGCGGCAGTCTGTTTTTCATGGGTATAAACTGGAGTCTCCCGGGCACGCTCATTGGTGTAGGAGCCGTAGGCCTTTCGGCATTTATCCTATCCTCGATCGCCTTTTCTGTTTCCCACCTGGGCGCCTTTGAGCTTGAAGTCGATCTGCGCACAAAACTTGCCGAACATATGGCGCAGCTGCCTCTGGGTTATATCATTACCAATGGTACGGGGGCGCTGAAAAAAGTGGTTCTTGACGATGTAAAAAACCTCCATGTTTTTGTCGCCGACAG
Source organism: Prosthecochloris marina (assembly GCF_003182595.1). Classification (NCBI taxonomy): domain Bacteria; kingdom Pseudomonadati; phylum Chlorobiota; class Chlorobiia; order Chlorobiales; family Chlorobiaceae; genus Prosthecochloris; species Prosthecochloris marina. The sequence goes on along the minus strand of NZ_PDNZ01000011.1, from coordinate 49,792 downwards.
CACCCCCATGATCGGGCGGAGCTTCACCGCTCCGGTTGTCAGCCTCATTCTGATTTTTGCTATCGATTGGCGGCTGGCCCTCATTGCGCTGAGCGTGTTGATCCTGGGCATGATCATGATGAGCATCGCCATGAAAGACTACGGTGAGATTCGACAGGAGTATGACGCCAGTCTTGGCAAAATCAACGCGGCGGTGATCGAGTTTATCCAAGCCATGGTCGTGGTCAGAACCTTCGATGACGGAACCAGCTCTTTCAAGCGCTATCATAAAGCCCTGGAGAGTTTCCAGGGGGTATTTATCAAATGGATGGATAAATGCAGCTCGCCCTCGAGGCTTTCAATGATCATATTCGGTCCGCTTCCCACGATGGCGGCCGTAATTGCGGGGGGAATCTTCTTTATCAGCAAGGGAACCCTTTCCGTGCCGACCCTCGTGGCGATGCTTTTTATCTCGACGGCCATGGTAGATGCCTTCATGCCGCTCATGTGGCTGAACAACTTTTTGAGAAAGTCCAAAACCGCCGCCAATCGTATCGAAGAAATTCTTTCCATGCCGACCATGTCCTATGTGGAACGGGGTGAAGTCCCCGGCGAGATGACCATACGATTCGATGACGTTGACTTCTCTTATGAAAACCGTAAAGAGAAAGCCCTGAGCGGCGTGAGTTTCACGGCTCTTCCCGGTGCATCCACCGCCCTTGTCGGACCGAGCGGGGCCGGTAAAAGTACCGTGGCGAGGTTGCTGCCCCGTTTTTGGGATATCGATAAAGGCGCCATTACCATCGGCGGGGTCGATGTCAGGGAGATGACCAGTGAGGATCTGATGAATACGGTGACCTTTGTTTTTCAGGATACCTACCTTTTCCACGATACGCTGGCCAATAACATTAAAATGGCAAAACCGGACGCCACCGATGAAGAAGTGGTCGAGGCGGCCAAAGCGGCCCAGATACATGATTTTATCATGGAACTGCCCGAAGGGTATGACACCCATGCCGGTGAGAGGGGAGATCGCCTCTCCGGCGGTCAACGCCAGCGCATTACCATTGCTCGGGCGATCCTGCGCAACGCTCCCATTGTCGTGCTGGACGAAGCAACCGCTTTTGCCGATCCGGAAAGCGAAGAGGAGATCATCAAGGCCATCTCCTTCTTGACCAGGGACAAGACGGTTATCACCATTGCCCATCGCCTTTCCTCCATCACCCACGTCGATCAGATCCTGGTATTTGATAAAGGAGAGATTGTCGAGCGGGGTAAGCACGAGGAACTCCTCGCCAACAGAGGTGTTTACGCCGGACTCTGGTCAAATTACAAGGCTGCTCAAGGCTGGGATCTGCATGCAAAACAGCCGGCCGGAACAGATGGTTCAGCCACAGGAAGTATCGAAACTGGGAGTTCAGGGAAAAACGTCTTTCCGGTCGAACACCCTAACAAAGGAGCCGCACATGTCTAACGTATCAGCATATACCACATTCAAGCAGACCTATGAGACCGGAAAAGAGATTGCCGGCAAGTATCAGCACCTCTATACCCGTTCATTGCTGTTTTATATTTTCAGCTTTATCAATCAGGGGTTGGCCTACCTGAGCATCTACCCGATCTTTGTCGCCCTTTTCAGTACTCCCGTTGAAACCCGTACAGCCTTGATGTGGCTTCTGCTGTTTGTCGTCTTTACCGGTTTGAGCGGTATCAGTCGGTGGTTTGCCCATGATTTCGACTACACGGGAACTCTTCCCAGGGTGATGCACGATTTGCGCATAAAGTTGGGAGAGAAGCTTCGCACCATGCCTTTGGAGCGGCTGGGCCGTTATAAAACCGGGGAACTTAACTCTAGCTTGTCCAGTAATGTGGATGAAAGCGTTACCATGCTGGGTATGATATCGGGGATGTTTCTCGATGTTGTGATCACCCCGCTGGTGGTCGTTATGGGATTGTTTTTTATCGATTGGCGCATGGCCGTCATTGTGATGGTGATGATGCCTCTTGCCATGCCGCTGTATAAGAGAAAACGACAAAGCGGAATGGCGGAAAAGACTGATATGGGTAGAGCCAACGCGGCATTGGAATCCAATATCATCGAGTACATCCAGGGGCTTGCCGTGCTGCGGGCAACCAATCAGACAGGCACCAACGCCAAACGACTGTACGAGGGTATTATCCATGTGCGGGATCTTCAAAAATCCAAAGTTTTTAAGACCAACATCCTGATGCTTATGCTGGATGCGCTTATCCTTGTTACTCTTATCGTGATCGGGTTCCTGGGGAGCCTGTGGGTCGGCAATGCAACGATGAGTGTTGCCGCCGTAGCGGCCGTACTGGTGATGGTCTCGCGCCTTATGGAGCCTTTGTCGATTTTTTTGGCTATCACGGCTGTCATGGATATCATGTCCGCTTCGTTCAAGCGGGTCAAAGAGGTATTGGCGGTCGCCCCTCTCGATGTAGACGAACTGCAAGTCGGGATCAGCAGCTATGACGTGGAATTCAAGTCTGTTGATTTCAGATACCATGGCCAGGAAGAAGAGGCGTTGAAAGGGGTCAGCGTCCTGATTCCCGGTCAATCGATGACGGCCTTTGTCGGTCCTTCCGGCTCGGGGAAGACGACCATGACCAAGCTGATGATGCGATATGCCGATCCGCAAAAGGGAGCGATCGAAATAGGCGGAGCCGACATTCGCCAAATGTCCCAGGAGTATCTCTTGAGCATGTTCGCAGTGGTCTTTCAGGATGTCTATCTCTTTGATGAGAGCATCATTGAAAATATCCGCATGGCGAAACCGGGAGCCAGTGATGAAGAGGTCAAGGATGCTGCCAGAGCGGCTCATTGCCATGAATTCATCGAACGACTTCCCGATGGATATGATACAGGTGTTGGCGATATAGGCGGCTCCCTGTCTGGTGGCGAGCGTCAGCGCATCAGCATTGCCAGAGCGATTCTCAAAGATGCGCCTATCGTCATTCTGGACGAGCCCACCGCCGCCCTTGATACTGAAAGTGAAGTGGCCGTGCAAAATGCGATAGATAAACTTGTAAAAGATAAAACGGTGATCGTTATCGCGCATCGCTTGTCCACGATCTCCGGAGCGGATAACATCCTGGTTATCGATAACGGCGAAATAGTTGAAAGCGGGAAGCATGATGAACTGATCGCCGGAAGAGGTAAATACTTCGATATGTGGTCAGCACAACAAAGAGTCAAAGAGTGGCACATCAGCGCATAGTCTGAAAATGTCCCGGAGCGCACTGCACGAAGCCATTGCCCCTGGTTTTCAGGGATTTTTATATGAATACCGTGACTGACGGTGACTAAAACACTCCATTGGCATTCTGAATATTGCCGCCGTTAATTAACGAATAAAATCGCATAAGGGTACCAAGAGCTTGAATTGAGTCCCAATGCTCAACAATTCTTCCGTCTTCAAGGCGCCAAATATCAATAATATTCATGCCTTTTTTGTCGTTACCTCTGTCATCTTTCTTTAGAGTGGCATGTGAGTGAAAGATAACGTAATCGCCGTCAACATAGATGTGTTTTACGTCATAGGTGTAATCGGGATAGTCCTCTACAAACTCTTTTAAAAAGCCTACTAACCCCGTGATTTTGTCGGGCAGGTTGCGGTTGTGCTGAACATACGAGCTATCGTTATAGCGCTCTAGTATGTAGTCGAAATTATGGTTGTTCATCAGGTTTTGAACAAAGTCTGTAATTAAGGTGGCGTTTGCCAGCTCTTGCTCTGTCCAACTGGGTTTCTGTAATGATTGTAGATCTATAACCAGCTTGTCTGCATTTTGTGCAGAAGCAGTTACGCTTGCCAATATCAGAAGTGTTGATGCAATGATTTTCCGCATAAGTCGTTCCTCTCTATGTCATTGGTTCGGAGTAAGTATGATTTGTATATAATGGTAATTAATAGTAACCTAAATTACAAGAGGGCACTAAGATGTCATCTAGGCACATGTTGGTAACCTAAAGATAGAAGTTGGTAGGAGGACTGCTACGTGGCGAAGAACAAAGGAAAAACGAAGACTATAAGCAAACAGAAAGCTGAAAAGCGGGTATTTCATAACAACGACGAGTGCCCCGTTCGTAATGTGGTGGCCCAGATTGGCGACAAATGGTCAGTGCTGATTTTATTTGCACTCGTCGAAGGCCCCGACAGGTTTAACTCCATTAAATCAAGGGTGGTAGGTGTCTCACAGCGTATGCTCACGCAAACCCTGCGTGGCTTGGAGCGAGAAGGGTATGTAAATAGAACCGTCTACCCCGAAGTACCAGTAAGGGTGGAGTACGAGCTTACAGGAATGGGGAGAGGTTTAGTCAAACCCTTATATCAGTTGGTTTCTTGGGCGGAAACACACCATGACGAAATCAAACGTTCACGACAAGCCTACGACGAGCGAGGCTAATTGTAAAAGAAGTGGCAACGTAAAATCAGCGAAAGGTATTGGCGATCAACAAGCAAGGCATGAGCAACGCGCACATAACAAAGTTTTCCAGGTGAAGCCTACGGTGCACCTGAAAACGGTGTTCGACAAAGAAATAGACCATCATCGTGACCTACTGGCTTGATTTATTTGCTGGCGTAACGTGGAACGAATTCAGCAACGCAGGTAGCAAGGTAACTGGCTTCCGAGAAACACGCTGGAAAACGATTCAGCGGATCAAGGAAGGTGATATCTTTTTGTGTTACCTGACTGGTGTTTCACAATTTTTCGTCCTGCTCGAAATTACAGGGAAGCCATTTCAGGACGATAGTCTGGTTTGGAAAGATATGGTTTTCCATGTCGCCTGCCAGTTAAACCTCTGCTGGAACTCGATCCAGAGTATGGGGTTTCAGTCCATGACTTACGGGACCGCTTTTCATGTTTTCTTAAGTCGGATGCAGCCAATGTTTGGACTGGGGCCTTTCGAGGATCACCGGCAAAGTGGTCGCAATCAGATGGGGAAGCCGAATGCATGACGCTTCCGAGTCCATGGGATTGTCTGTCGGTCTCGAGATACAGTGTTAAAAAAAAGCAAAGTCTTTCTATCGGCTATCTTGGATGAATGATCGTTGATATTTCTGAAGATTGCCAGACATGGCGAAGATGATAATAACCGGGTGTTGGAGGTTCGGAAAAAATCAGGCTGGTGATTGATTTTGAGAATTTTATTTATTTTTATTTTGTCTAAATAAAAATGTTGTTATATTTGAATCAACACTGGTTGTGTTACTACCATTGTTGATTCTCCTTGCTAAAGCCTCTCTGTATGTGCCGCAGAGAGGCTTTTTTATCAATCCTTAAAATAACCTGCTCGGGTTTTCGATTACTGCACGCATATCAGTTACACATTGAGGTGAGGGTGCTTATAGCAAATGATGGTATGAGGTAAGAAATACAATTCATGGATAATAGTGTATGAAAGTTATTTTTCAGCTTGCTGAAAGCAAACGAACGCAGATCATCGTATCAGTTGTACTCGCTGCACTCAGTTCGATCCTTTTGATCGTTCCCTATGCGTTGATATACTACATCGTGCAGTACTATCTGCAAGAGGGAGAGGGAGCCGTTGCAGAGCCTGTTGCGGGTATTGTCGAATGGGCGCTCTTTGCCATACTGCTCCACTATGTGCTGCGTGTCTCGGCGTTCGTCTTCAGCCATATCGCGGCCTTCGATCTTTTGTATCATATTCGCTCCCGCCTGGCCGGACATCTCGGCAAACTGCCTATGGGGTACTGGAACAGGAAAAATTCAGGAGCGGTTCGCAAGGTGATTCAGGAAGATGTCGAGGCGATAGAAAATTTTATCGCACATCATGTGCCTGATTTCGTATCCGGTCTTGTGCTGCCGGCGGTAACTCTGGTATTTCTCTACGTGGTTGACTGGCGGTTGGCTCTTGCCGCTACCGTCCCGTTGCCTCTCGGGTTGGGTCTGGTCTATGTTTCCATGGGAGGTTTCGGCCTCGTTGGAAAAAGATCGGAAATCATGGAGCGTTATCATACGGCTCTCGAAGAGATGCATTCCCGAACGGTCGAGTACGTTCAGGGAATGCCGGTGATCAAGGTTTTCAATCTGACGGTCGATTCGTTCAATCGCCTCAGAGATTCGGTGGCACTTTACGGTATGCTGGTGACCAGGTGGTCGAAGATCATGACGCCCTTCTGGGCGGGCTTCACCTCGATCGTTCTCGGTGGTGGCGTGTTCATCCTTCCGGTTGCTGTTTTTCTGTTGCAGCAGGGGGAAGTGGATATTCCCACGATCATTCTTTTTCTGCTTCTGGGCACAGGTTGCCTGGTCGGCCTGGTGAGCTTTGTCACCATGGCTTCCAAAGTGATGATGATTGCCGAAGGGGCAAAGAGAATTCAGGACATGCTTCAGGAGGAACCGCTTGCCGAACCCGATACTTCTGCCCGACCATCGGGCTATGATATCGAGGTGGATGATGTCTCGTTCCGATATTCTTCCGGTGCAGCGCCTGTGCTGAGAGATATTGACTTCGACGTCCCGGAGGGGAAGTTCGTGGCGCTGGTCGGTCCGAGTGGTGCCGGCAAGACTACACTGGTGCATCTTCTTGCGCGGATGTGGGATGTGTCGGACGGCGAAATACGTATAGGCGGCAAGTCTCTTGCCGAACTTGGGTCGCGGGGTGTGAACGATGCTGTTGGCATGGTGTTTCAGGATGTTCAGATGCTTACTGCGACCGTGAGGGAGAATATCTGCATGGGTCGGCAGGATGTTTCGCAAGAAGCGCTCGAGAAGGTGGCAAGAGCCGCGGCATGCCACGATTTCATCGAAGCGCTTCCCCGTGGATATGACACGGTTATCGGTGAGGGTGGAGAGGTTCATCTCTCGGGAGGGGAAAAGCAGCGTATCGCTCTGGCGAGGGTTATTCTGAAAAACCCGCCGATCGTGTTGCTCGACGAGGCGACGTCATATGCTGACGCGGAAAACGAGAGTCGTATGCAGCAGGCATTTTCTTCTTTGATGCAGGGGCGTACCGTTATCGTCATTGCGCATCGTCTGTCAACGATCATGTATGCCGACGAGATCATTGTTATGGATAAAGGTCGCATTGTTCAGCGGGGAACACACGATCAGCTTGTCTGTGATGAGCACGAGGTCTATTTCCGGATGTGGAACGCTCGCCGGAAAGCTCATGACTGGCGGTTTCAAGAAACGGAAAAAGAGATGAGAGGAGTGTGACGGATGAACACGGAGCAGGTGAAAAAATGGAGTTTGTTCAAGGAGCAGCCTCGTGCGCTCCTCAGTATTTTTGTCGGGAATTTTATCAGTAATCTTCCCCGCGGCATGTTTACCGGCGGTATCTATGTGATCATTCTTTCCCTGTCGGTTCCGCTGTTGACGGATACCAGTATTGATTTCCGCAACCTGTGGTTTTTTAATGGCTTATATGTTTTTGTGTTTCTGTCGTATTTTCTGCTTTCATTGTGGGGACAAACGAACAGTTTCGTGCAGTCATATAAAATCTCGACGGCGTTGCGCCTCAAGCTGGGTGAGAAACTGCGGAAGTTGCCTTTGGGATTTTTCAAGGCGAAGGACCCGGGCGATGTCACATCACGTATTCTTCATGATGTCACCAAGGCTGAAAACACCCTTTCTCATCAGCTTCCCGATATCGTTTCCGCGATCGTTGTGCCGTTTCTTCTTGGTGCGTTCCTCGTCGTCATCGATGTTTCTCTTTTCGGGGTAATTGTCGGGACCATAGCCGTGGCATCGGTTTTTCTCCTGGTCGCTTCACGGATAGTGTCGCATCTGGGGGAGAAGCATATCGCTTCGATTACGTCTACGTCTTCCCGGTTGCTCGAATATGCCCGTACGCTCAAGTTGCTCAAGGCATACAACATGACGGGTGAACGTTTCGATTCTCTGAAGCAGTCGATGCTGGATCTGAAGAAGCAGAGTTTTCGTGTGGAGGTGTTTACCGGAATCCCTGTTCAGGTTTTTCTCCTGATTCTCGATATGGGTTATCTTCTGATGCTTCTGACTGGAGCCTGGATGATCGCTGTAGGCGGACTCGGCGTTGTGGATTACCTTACTTATGCTATCCTTGGGTATTTTTTTTTCGCTCCTGTCAAGAATCTGGGGATCATGCTTATGGAACTGCGCTATGCGATGGTTTCCACCCGGCGTATCGAAGAGGTTTTTTCAGCTGAGGAGCTTCCGGAAGAAACAGGACGAAAGCCCCTGCATGCAGGAGGTATCGAATTCCGTGATGTTCATTTCCGCTACCTGAACGCTCCTGTTCTTCAGGGTGTAAACTGTGTTATTCCCGAGCGGCAGATGACTGCACTTGTCGGGCTTTCCGGATCTGGAAAAACCACGATGGTCAACCTGATTTCCCGTTTTTGGGATGTCGAAGAGGGAGAGATTCTTTTCGGCGGGCAGCCGATCAAAGGGTGCAATACTGCCCAGTTGCTTCGGAATATTTCTATGGTATTTCAGGACGTGTATCTGTTCAACGATACGATCGCCAACAATATCCGCATTGGGAGAGACGGGGCAACATTGGAAGATGTAAAAAATGCGGCCCGTCAGGCATGCTGTCATGACTTCATCGATGCTCTGCCAGGCGGCTATGAGACGGTACTCGCAGAAGGCGGAACTTCACTCTCTGGTGGTGAAAAGCAGAGGATCTCCATTGCCAGGGCTATACTCAAGGATGCCCCGGTTGTCATGCTCGACGAAGCGACGGCATCACTCGATCCTGAAAACGAGGCGGATATTCAGGAGGCTTTCGATAATCTTGTCAAAAGCAAAACAGTCATCGTTATCGCACATCGTTTTCAGACAATCCTCGAAGCCGATCAGATTCTCGTGCTCGATAAGGGGCGTATCGTCGAGCGAGGGCGACACGAGGAGCTTGTCAAACAAGATGGACTCTATGCCCGTCTCTGGCGTGAGCAGCAGAAGGCAAGGGGCTGGAAAATGAAGACAGATTGTGATGCCAAGGGTTTTTCGCTTATGCAGAAACCATGAAACGCGATAGAGACGTGCTTACTTGGCAACTCTTCGTTCCTTGCGAAAAGTTTTCAGGTCTTTAATGATTTTGTTTGCGTTTGATGATGTTGCGACAGGTTTTCTTTTTGTTGCTTGTTCTGTTCCGGAATTATTTTTTGTTTTTTTGTTTTGATTTTGTTAGTATTACTAACAATGGTTGATAACACGAAAAAACTCTCGCATGTCGGGTGAATGTTTATCTGTCGAGTCCCATGCATGAAAATCATGAAAGAGAAAAACGGTTTCATCGAATGAACGATGTTATTATGGACATTGCCAAGATCTATATGAGATGGCATGACGAGAAGCAGGATTTCGGTGTGGAGGATACGTTGAGGCGTGAAGAGATCCATACTATCCAGGCGATCGGTGACAATGAAGGGATTAATATAACAGAGCTTGCCGGTGTGTTCAGTGTTACCAAGCCGACCATATCGGCGAGGATCAGAAAACTTGCATCGGCGGGACTGGTTGAGAAGAGAAGCGGTTTCGGAAACAACAAGGAAGTGCTCTTGTTCCTGACGGAGAAAGGGTGGGCTGCACACACAAATCATGAAGAAAAGCATCATAAGCTCTTCGAGGTTTTCGAGCAGCATTTTGGCGATGATGCTGAATATTTTCTGGATTCCTTCATGCATGATCTGAACAGATTTTCTTTATTTCTCTCCGATGTCAAGCAGAGAAGAGAGGAGTTCTGAGTTTTTTTTGTGAATAATGTTAGGTTTACTAACAATAATATAAAACAGTTGTTGACATGATGGTTGAAAAGCTGAAAAACGCGATGATCGATTGGGCGATCAATAGAAGCAAGATCGTTGCAGTATTGATGGTTCTGGTTGTGATTGTTGCCGGGGCGTTTTTATCGAAAGTGGTCATGGATACCGATCCGGAAAACATGCTGATGAAAACCGAGCCTGCGAGGATTTTTCACAATGAAACGAAGAAAGCGTTCGAACTCAGCGAGATTGTCGTTTTGGGTGTCGTCAACGAGAAGGGTCCTGACGGTGTGTTTACCGTGGAAACGCTTGGGCGGATTCATGAATTGACAGAGTTCGCTAAAACCTTGAAATGGCGGAATCCGGACGATTCTTCCAGAATGGAAGGTGTGATCGAAGTCGACATGGTGGCTCCGTCGCTCATGGACCATATGAGTCAGGCGGGGCCGGGAACGATCTCTTTCGAGTGGCTGATGCCGGAGCCGCCGACAACCCGGGAAGAGGCGTTGTCGGTACGCGAGAAGGCATTGTCGAATCCGTTGCTTGTAGGGCAAATGGTTTCGGAGGACGCAAAGGCGCTGTGCATCTACCTGCCTTTGACGGACAAGCTGTTGAGTTATAAGGTCTATACGGCATTACAGGAGAAGATCGCCGGGCTGGAGGGTGATGAAGAGTGGCATATTACCGGTTTGCCGGTTGCTGAAGGTGCTATCGGTGTGGAGATGTTCACCCAGATGGGCCTGGGCTCGATGTTGTCGATGGCGGTTATTTTCGCATTGCTCTTTTTCTTTTTCAGGACGGTGCACATGATTGTCCTGCCGATACTCATCGCCACGGTCTCGATCATTGTTACCATGGGGGCTATGATAGCTGCAGGCTATCCGGTTCATATCCTGAGTTCTATGCTTCCGATATTCCTGATGTCGGTTTCGATGGTCGATACGGTACATATCCTTTCTGAATTTTTTGACGTATACGACAGGCGAAAGGACCGAAAGGAAAATATCAGGAAGGTTATGAGCACACTCTTCACGCCGATGCTCTATACATCATTGACCACGGCTGCGGGGTTCTGCTCGCTGGTGTTCGCCCCGATACCACCTGCACAGGTTTTCGGACTGTTTCTGAGCATCGGTGCGCTGGTATCGTGGTTGGTTACGATCCTATTCGTGCCTGCCTATATCATGTTCATCCCCGATAAAAGGCTTGAATCGTTCGGGTTGCAGGTCAGGGAAGTGGAAAAGAGAAGTTTGCTGACGCGCGGACTGAGGCGCATGGGCTTCATTTCCTGGAAGCATTCAAAATTCGTTCTGGTCTTGTTTGCGGGGCTTGTGCTGCTCGGAGTCTGGGGAATAGGGCAAATCCAAGTCAATGATAATTACGCAAAACGGTTTGTCGGGAGTCATCCTATCCGCAAGGCCGATGTCGCCCTGAATGAGCACTTCGGGGGGACGTATATGGCGAACCTTATCCTTGAGGGTAAGGTCAGCCCCGAAGTGATTGAGGAAAGAAAGCGTGCTATGGAAGAGCGCATGATAGCCCGCCTGGACGAGCTGAGCGCCCGGTTCGGTATCGGCCAGCGTGAGACGGGTGAAGTTGCACAAGAGATCAGGAGCATTGCGGCAGGCAGCGATTCGGAAAATGCCATGCTTACCGCGATAATCGATGCGTTCGATCGGAGGTTTCAGGAGTCCTTGCTTGATGAAGAGTCCGATTTTCTGCAAGCTCTCATTGATTCGGCATACCGTCTGGAAGAGGAGCTGCGAGTTTTCAAAAGACCGGATGTTCTGCAATACGTAGCAAAGCTTCAGAAGTTTCTCGAGTCCGGTGATCTGATCGGAAAAAGCTCATCGGTTGCCGATGTGGTTAAAAAAGTGAACCAGGAACTGACGGACGGCGAACCGGAAAATTTTGTGATTCCCGAGAGCCTCCAGGGGGTTGCCGAATGCTACATGCAGTACCAGCAGGGGCACCGGCCTCATGATCTCTGGCATATGGTGACACCTGATTTTCAGCGCGCCAATGTGGCAGTGCAGTTCAGGACCGGTGACAGCAGGGGGACAAAAGCATGTGTCGAGGCTGTCGACAGGTTTTTTGCCGAAAACGAACCTCCCGTTTCCTTGCAATACAACTGGGCAGGGCTGCACTACATCAATCTGGTCCTGGAAGAGAGGATCGTCGAAGGGTTTTTACAGTCGTTCGCGGGCAGTTTCATCATTGTTTTTCTCATCATGAGCTTTCTGTTCCGTTCGCCATTATGGGGTGCTCTATGCATGGTACCGTTGAGTATCACTCTTTTGATGATCTACGGGATCACCGGACTCATAGGAAAAGACTACGACCTGCCGGTTGCCGTGCTGAGCTCTTTGTCTCTCGGCATGGCCGTCGATTTCGCGATACACTTTCTATCCAGGAGCCGGACGTTGTATGATGAAAAAAAAACGTGGAGGTCGATACTGCCTGAGCTTTACGGGGAGCCGGCCCGGGCGATCAGCAGAAACGTCCTTGTCATCGCTGTCGGTTTTCTCCCGCTCGTGGTCGCTCCGCTTGTGCCGTACAAGACCACAGGGGTCATGTTGTTCGGGATCCTGACGATATCGGGTATTGTGACGTTGCTTTTGTTGCCGGCGATGTTACGGCTTTTCGAGAAAACATTTTTTAAAAGACACCGCTATTAATTTATTCCGCGGTTCAATTGCATCGTTAAGCGGATAGGAGAGGGTGTCGCTCATGACAATTAATAGAGGTGCACTAAAAAGGAGGAATGAAAATGAAACGTTTTTCAAAGACAGCTGTCATGGTCATCGCTCTGGTGTCCGCCGGTGTGGGGGCTGCTAGGGCTGAAGGACCGAGTGTCAGGGAGATCGTCGATCACTCGAATTACGTGTCACTCTACCAGGGTGATGACAGCAAAGGGAAGTTACAGTTTATCATCACCGACAAGCAGGGGCGAACGAGAAAAAGAGTGCTGAACATTTTGCGCAAGGATACCGGAGCCGACGGGGGGGATCAGAAATATTTCACCTGTTTCATTGCTCCTTCGGATGTGCGAAACATGACATTCATGGTTCACAAGCATGCCGATATCGGTCATGACGATGATCGCTGGCTCTATATGCCCGGTCTCGATCTGGTCAAAAGGATCGCCGCAAGCGACAAAAGGACCAGTTTCGTCGGTTCGGACTTTCTGTATGAAGATATTTCGGGGCGTAGTCCCGAGGAGGACGACCATGAGCTTGTCGAAACAACGGACAGGTTCTATGTGATAAAAAACACGCCTAAAAAAGGGGGAGTCGAATTCGACTATTATCTGGCCTCTATCGATAAAGAGACCGGGATAGCCATGAAGCTGGAATATTACAAGAAGAACGATGTCCTGTACAGGGATATCGTTGTCAAGGAGGTGCAAAATGTTCCTGCCGGCGATAACATGTATCCGACCGTGACCAGATCCGTCGCACGGGATTACGAGAAGGGAAGCAGTACGGAAATGATCTTTTCAGGTATTGTCTACGATACGGGAATACGTGACAACGTATTTACGGAACGGTATCTCAGAAAACCTTCGAGAGACGTATTACGATGAAACCTTGTACAACACTTGCCGGTATGCTGTTCTTCTGTGCAATGGCGATCACATCCTTTACAGCTGCTGCACAGGATGCACCGGAGCTGGAAATGAACGGATTCGTGGAAGTACTCGGCGGGCTTCGTTTGAGGGATGATCCTTACGAACAGGATGCCTCGGTGATGGAGCAGCGTTTGCAGATCGAGTGCCGGGGATACGCGGATGCATTCGACGTGCAGTACAGGGGGGATGTCTATGCTGACTGGGTACTCGAGGAGGTGAAGTATGATACACGTGAACTGTGGTTTTTTGCCAGGCCTACAGAGTATATGGATGTCAAGATCGGCCGCCAGATACTGACATGGGGTACCGGAGACCTGGTTTTTTTGAATGACCTTTTTCCCAAGGACTGGCAATCGTTTTTCATCGGCCGAGATCCGGAATATTTAAAAGCGCCGTCAGATGCCGTGAAGCTGGGATTTTTTTCCGACATCGTCAACGTCGATCTGGTCTATACTCCCCAATTCGATCCAGACAGATACATAACGGGTGAATATATCTCTCATTGGTCTCCTCTGTCGGGAAGCATAGCGGGGGATAAGGCTGCCGTGGCTGTCCATACTCCCGATACGTGGTTTGATGATCATGAAATAGCGATTCGAGTCCATAAAAACGTGAACAATTATGAATACGCGCTCTATGGCTACCGGGGATTCTGGAAAACACCGGATTATGACGCACTGTTCCGTGAGAAGAACCATCACAGATTGCATGTCTACGGTGGCAGTGTTCGGGGGAGCGTCTTTAGCGGAATCGGGAATCTGGAATTTGCGTATTACCGGTCTTTGAATGATAGCGAGGGATCCGATCCATCGGTGAGTAACTCCGAAATTCGCGGCCTTATAGGCTATACGCAGGATATAGCGAAGGATTGTAATCTCAGTGTCCAGTATTTTCTGGAAGCGATGCTTGACTATGACGAGTATGAGGAGACTGCAGGTAAGACGAAAAAGGACGAGTATCGTCATGTATTGACAATACAGGCGACGAAGCTGCTCTTGAACCAGACAATTGAATTGTCGGTTCCGGTCTATTATTCCCCAAGTGACAATGACGGCTATCTCAGGCCGAGAATCACGTATGACTATACGGATGACGCGAGTTTTGTCATTGGAGGAAATCTGTTTTTCGGTGATGATTCCTCAACATTTTTCGGTCAGTTGAAGAACAATACAAATGTATATACGGCATTTCGTTTAACCTTTTAAGGGACACCTCTATGTATTTATTCCGCGTTCCAATTGCTTCGTTGTCCCGACGAGTCGGGATCGAAATCCTCATCCCGACCTGTCGGGACTCCGGTTTCGAAGTTTATCCCGATTCAATCGGGACACCGTTCGCCTTGCATCCCGATGCAATCGGGACTCATGACAATACATAGGGGTGCCCTAAAAATGGAGAGGGGGTGAGGTGGGAGAAAAGGAATCAGTCGGCAGTTGGCAAAGTGTAGGGGCAGCCCCCTGTGGCTGCCCGAACTGGCGGCGGTTTCGATACCGATTTCGACGGTGAACCCCGGAAGTAATAAGTAACTAATAACAAAAATGGAGAAAGATATGAACATGCAAAAACCAGAACATGATTTTTCCGGTATCGAAAGTGTCCTTATCGACGGTATCGCTTCGCGACTGTTTATGGAGTCTGTTCGTGTAAAACTTTTCGATATCATGGAATCCCCTGTCACGCCGGATCAGATTTCTCGGCACGTTCCTCTCGACGGGCCAATTTTGCAGGCATTACTCGATTTTCTGAAAGCGAGGAAGCTGGTTGTCAACAGTGACGGCTGCTATGTCAACTCTTCACAGGCGGCAGAGTTTCTCGTGTCAAGTTCGCCTTTTTATCAGGGAAATATTCTCGAAATGCAGGAGCAGATAGGGGATTCAGCCTGTTCCGCAATGCGCGCTTTTTTACGTGATCGACCGGTGAGAAATCATGAAGGCGATTATGGGAAAAAAATGTCAAGCACCGGTAACATGAATTTTCTGCTGGGGCCGGCTCAGTTTGCGATGCGAGGTACATTACAGGATGCAGTCGCTTTCATCGTGGACTTGCCGCAGTTCATGTCGGCTAAAAAAATGTGTGATATAGGCGGTAATCATGGTCATTATACAACGGCGTTGCTTGACAGGAATCCTTCATTATCCGCTGTGATCGCCGACATACCTAAAATCACGAGTTTGATTGAACCAGGTTTTCAAAATTCCGATTATCGCGACAGGATTTCTGTACTGCCTTTTGATTTACGTCGGGATATGTTGCCGGAACAGGCCTATGATTTGGTACTGTCATCATTCGTACTGCACATTTTTGTCGAAAATTTTCATGAGACAATCAAAAAAATCGCAGGTGCATTAAAAAGCGGCGGTGTTTTCGTGACTCAAAATATGGATCCAGGAACACAATATGGTCGCCAGAAAGAGAAAACCGTTAGAGAAGTAACGACAAAAATGTTAGGGTATCCGACGCATTTTCTGAACCAGGAGCTGCTTGAAGATGCTTTGCGTGAAGCGGGATTCGCGGATTACAGGGTGCAAAGAACAGGTTCCGACAAATCGAGCTATATACTCGCCGCTGTAAAACAGTGACTTTGCAATTGGTTTTTCGAGATGCTTTTATTTAGATTTAGTATAGATAATTGTGGTGAGTGAATTTGAATACATGTGCGTCAGTAAGCTTCGGATCCGTAAAAAGCTTATGACGCACAGTATGACATGCCATCGAGCGATTCGATTGTTTTTTTGCCTCCGGTTGTATCGAGCCGTGATGAATAAAGTGTAAAGAATGGTATGAATGGTTTTCAATGAAAATGCTTCGTTCTGGGCAAAGAGTGCCCGGGACTTCGACAAACAGACCAGTCAAGACAGAAGTGCTTTGGTCGATAGAATCTGCAGTGATATAGGCCAGGTTAATCGTGTTCTTGATGTCGGTGCCGGTACCGGTGTTGTGTCACGAGCGTTGGCACGGCAAGTCAGTCAAGTCGATGCAGTGGATCTGGAACCGGAAATGATCGCTGTGGCACGGCAAAACGCTGTGGTGTCGGGTTTGCGAAACATAACGTTTCATACTCGAAGTGCATATGAACTTTGTTTTTCCCCCAGGACGTTCGATGCGGTCGTTATTCTGAACTCCCTGCATGTCATGAAAACACCAGAGGTTGCGTTGAGAGAGGTTCATCGTGTAATCAAGCCATCAGGATTGCTTGTCGTGCCGACGTATTGTCATGCGGAAACTGAGGAGAACCTGAAACATTATCAGCAGTGGGCTTCCAAGTCAGGGCATAGATCTTTCCATGTATTCACATGTGGTGATTTGTGTGCATTGATTACCCGTTGCGGTTTTGAGGTGAAGGAAAAAGATGTTGTTGAAATTCGTTATGAACAGCAGGCCCGGGGAATGATCCTGGGATATGTTGTTGCGAGTCCAGTGTTCCGGCAGTGAACATTTTGTAGATGGTTGTTGGCTTATATATTTTGTTCTATGTTTGTGAGTACGAGATTTTTTTTGTATTTACACAGTCATAATACTGTTCTTTCTTTTGTGGTTGGTGCCGGTTTAAAAGCCGGAGAATAGGGAAGTACGTGAGATTCGTACACTGTACCCGCAACTGTAATGACGGAAAGCTTCCGTGAACTGCTTCATGGCTCCATGTTGCAGTATCGGAGGTATGTACGGTCACTGTGTTATGTTGATTTCCGCCTGGAAATCCACGGGAAGGCCATGTACATGATGCATTTCGTTATAAAGTCAGGAGACCTGCCAGTGCCACACTACCGGTTTATGAACTACGGGTTATAGTTTCGGTAACGTTTCAGTGTAATTTTCAAAAAATGTTGTTGTCGTATGCAATGGGCTGTACAGCCCTGTGATTACTTTTTTTGCTCTGCCATCGGTCGGTTTTGTCCTGATGGACCTTGTCCTTGTGGTACACGGAATGTGTTGTAAGGGTTTGTCGCCAAAAGTAGGGTAATCGGTCATTACTATCTGTTTTTTATTTTTTTTATTTTTTTACTTTGTCTAAATAAAAATAAATCATAAACTGAAGCGTGTTGATCGAGTTTGGCGGTTTTTCTTCTGCAGACTCCTGTTCGCAGAAGCGTTGTGCTTGAGAGATAAGCGTTTACTGTATAACAAGATGGTTGGAAAACCTGCTGCAGGTCATGCTTGTCTCGATATACTTTTGTTGTAAAGAGTGAGGTTTTGTAAGGCCTTTTTTTTAGAGGGTTGTGTTGTAAAAAGAAGGTGCTTTTGACCGACTTTAAAGGTGTTTTTTGTTTTTGCTGTCCTAAGAATTCGGGGTTTCAAAGTGTCCGGTTTTGTTGATTTCAAAACTAGTTCATGGGTCATGTTACAGAATGAAAAACGATTTACGGGAGTGTGTCATGGAACGGTAGGTGAGATCATTCAGGGGCCGTTTCACATAAACAGGAACATATCGATCAGTGTTATTTCTCTTCATGCAAGAAAGTTCAGCTGGGTGCATTTCATGAACAGCGATTGTGACAATATAGAGCATGTTGCAAAAGAAAAACCTCGTAGCATGAAAGCAATCGATCTCTACGGAGCACTTCATAAAACCAAGCGGCCGAAAGGAGAATGGGGTTTTTATTCGGAGCTCGTTACCGGAAAAGGGATGTCGAGTTCAACAGCGGACATTGTGGCTACCATCCGTTGTCTCGACAAAATAAATGGCAGAGTCACGGATCAAAAGTCAGTATCGAAAATTTTGAAGGGGATAGAGCGGTCCGACAGCGTTTTCATAAACCGCTATGCCTTGTACCTGAGTGATATGCAGCAGACTGTCAGAACATTCAGCTCCAAGCCCCAGCTTCATTGTTATTACATAGATGAAGGTGGACGGGTCGAAACGGAGGGGACCTATGAACTGCTGTTGATGCATTATCGCAAAAAGCTGCGAGAGTATAGCAGGAACCTCGATTCAGCCATCAGCGCTTTCGATAATCGGGATTATAGGAGGCTAGCGGAGTGTGCGACACAAAGTGCGATTTTGTCACAAAACGTGCTGCCGAAAAAAAATCTGGATTCATTCCTGAATTATAAAGAACATTTCGGGGCTGACGGAATATTCGTAGCGCATACGGGAACGCTTATCGGGTATCTCTATGCACGCAATCCTTTGGAAACAATGGTGGCTGACGTCGCGGCTTTTGCCAGATCGCTCGGACACCAGATTCAATATACACAAGCGGGGTTTTGATATGTACGATCACATAGCTGACGCCATGAAAAAACCGGCGATCATAAAGCTTGAAAGCAACCTTTTCGCATTGCGGTTCGAGACAATGAAGCTGTATTCCACAATAACGGCTGTCGAGCGTCTTCTCGATGAGGGGCGCATCGATACGAAAACAACACTCATCGATAGTTCCAGCGGTTTGTACGCTTACGCTCTTGCTATGGCTTGTCACAAACATGGGTTGAAGTCCCGCATCGTTGCGTCTACCACCATCAATAAAAGCCTTGCCGCATTGCTTGAAAACCTTGGGGCGAACGTGGAAAAAATACCGGCACAAACAACCTTGAAGCTGGACCAGAAGTTCCGGGTCGAAAAGGTGCTGGATGTGATGAAGAAAGAGCGGAATCACTACTGGATGCGGCAGTACCACGATGATATTCATTATCTGGGTTATGAAGATGTTGCCAAACAGATAATACGGGAGGTGGGTACTGAAAACCTTACTGTTGTGGGTGCAGTGGGATCCGGTTGCTCGACCGGTGGGATAACCAGTTATCTACGATGTGATAACGAGGATGTCAGGCTGATTGGTATAGAGCCGTTCGGCAGTGTGACGTTTGGTAGTCAGGGCGTTCAGGATCCGGATATGCTGGTTGCCGGAATAGGTTCATCGATCGAGTTTCAGAATGTCAGGCATGAACTGTATGACGACATTCATTGGGTGTCATTTAACTACTCACGGGTTGGGGCCATACACCTTCTTAGAGATTACGCGATATTTGCGGGACTGTCGAGCGGTTGTGCTTATCTGGTTGCCAGATATGAGGCTGAGGCTGATCATCGTGGAAATTATGTGTTCATCATGCCCGATACGGGGCATCGTTACATCGATGCGGTTTTTACGGGCGATGAGGAGGTTTCGGATAGAGATTCTCTTGCTCCCACAACCATACATGGTATGAATGAAATCTCTCTTGACTGGTGCACGTTGAACTGGAGTCGCAGAACATATACAATCAAAAAATAAACGAAAAATGGCGCATATACTGATGATCGAGAGCTGGGTTGGAGGAACCGCCCGTTTATTGCCACCCATGATCAAGAAACTCGGGCATGAATACTCCTTTGTCACCAGAAATCCTTCTCACTATGGTGCACAAGAGGGGAAAGATCACCCCGTTGTTGCCGGTGCGAAAAATACTATCGTGACCGAAACGAACGACATCGATGGCTTATGTGAGGTGCTTGAAGGTATCCACAAGCGTGAGGCGTTCGATGCGGTTCTCACTATCTGTGACTATTACATCACAACGGTCACCCGCGTGGCCGAACGGCTCGAGCTTCCTCATCCGTTTCCGAAGAACAGCACGGTTGCCCGACGTAAGGACCAGGTCCGTAAGGCGCTCACGCAGCATGGGTTGGCTAATCCGGGCTTTGACGTTGTGAACTCGGTCGAAGAGGCATTGCATGCCGGAAATGACTTGGGCTACCCC
This sequence comes from Prosthecochloris marina, assembly GCF_003182595.1. Taxonomy (NCBI): domain Bacteria; kingdom Pseudomonadati; phylum Chlorobiota; class Chlorobiia; order Chlorobiales; family Chlorobiaceae; genus Prosthecochloris; species Prosthecochloris marina. The sequence continues at coordinate 29,767 of NZ_PDNZ01000011.1, read as the reverse complement.
TTGGTTATAAAGCCGACCGATCTTGCTTCGAGTGCTTTTGTGCGTATGGTGCATAACGGAGATGAGCTCAGAGAGTCCTGCAGGGCGATTATGGAATTCGAGACAAACTTCCGGGATCAGAAACGTGATACGGCATGTTTGATCGAGGAGTACATGAGTGGGGAAGAGGTAAGTGTGGAGGCAATTACAATCGATGGGAAGACAACGATTATAGGCGTGACGGACAAGAGTATCAGCGGGACGCCGTTTTTCATCGAAGATGGGCATATGTTTCCGGCTCAGCTCGATGACAAGCTTGCTGAAGAGGCTTGCGAATTGGCTGAATCTGCGCTGGAAGCGATCGGATTCGATAATGGAATAAGTCACACGGAAATCAAGCTTACGGAACGTGGTCCGAGAATCGTTGAAATAAATCCGCGTCCGGCAGGGAACTATATCAGTGAGCTTATCGAGCATGTTACAGGCAAAAGCCTTGTTGAAGCGTTTGTGCGCCTTGCCATTGGTGAAAAGCCGTCGATGATCCATGAGCGGAACGGTGCAGGGAGCGCGGCGATCAAGTTTTTGATGCCGGATCTAGGGGGGGTGGTGAAAAGCATTTCCGGTATTGAAACGCTGGAGAACAATGCGCATGTGACCCGGTGGCACCTGGATGCGAAAGTGGGCGGGCACGTCAACGAGCCTATAGACAACGGGTGTTACATAGGGCATCTGGTTGCCGTGGATCCGAATGGTGGCGCTGCAAGAGCGATTGCCGAGAATGCAGCGGAATCTTTGAAAATTGAAGTTTCAACAAGTGAGAAGGAGGAAGTCAATGAGTGAGGGTGTCAACTGTAGAGCTGCGACCATCCATGATCTGGTTGGGTCGGTTCTCGAGAATCAGTTCGAACGGGATCCGGGCGATGTGTGCATAAGCGGAGCTTTTCACATTAAGCAAGGGACACGGTTGACTGAAACGTCACAAAGGTACCGCAACAATTATCTGCTGTTGCGAGCGGAAACCTCTTTCGGAGCATGCTCGATCGAGGAGAATGAGCTTTCGGATGAAATTGCGCACGAATTGCCAGGGAAAAGAGTGAGCAGTTTGTTGGAAGATGAGCGGCTGCCGGTTCGGGTCGCGGCTCTTGACGCGTACTTCAACCTTGTGCATCCTCATGAAAACAATTCCAAGGCAAGGCCGTTTGCACTTCCCGGAGGTACTGCGGTTGAGCGGGCGAAGCATCGTGATGCTGCAATTACATCATTGGTGAATATAGACCCCGGTACAAGGGTGGCGTTGATTGGGGTAGTGAATCCGTTGGTTAAAGCCATAGAGAATGCCGGCGGTATCTGTATGCCTTGCGATTTCAATCTTCACGCTACCCAGGATGGCCAAGTGATCGAGCAGGATATGTATACGATCATTTATGACTGCGATATGATCATTGCTACGGGCATGACGATGTCTAATGGAAGTTTCGATACGCTTCTGCAGGCGGGCAGGGAAAGCGGTGTGCCGCTTATAGTCTATGCACAAACCGGGAGTGGCATCGCCCCCAATTTTCTCGGTAACGGGGTAGCCGCTGTCTCGGCAGAGCCGTTCCCGTTTTCCCAGTTCAGTTCTCACGAAACGACATTGTATCTGTATGTCTCCTGAGAAAGGTATCCATCAGTACTCGCCGGGTGAGCGAAAAAGTGGACTACGTGTTCTTCTGGTGTATACCTTTTTCATGGTTACCGGTTTTACGATGCTTATGCCGATGGTGGCCGTTCACTATGTGAACGACCTCGGCATGGCGGCAACGCTTGTCGGTGTAGCGTTGGCTGTGCGTCAGATAACGCAGCAGGGGCTTGCCATAGGAGGTGGGATACTCGCGGATCTCTATGGAACGAAACGGATGATAGGGCTCGGCGTTACTGTGCGTGCGATCGGATTCGCGGGTTTGGCGTTCGCCGATAGCGCATTGCCGCTGTTTATCGCCCTTACGGTTTCGGCGGTTGGCGGCGCCCTGTTCGAAGCACCCTATCAGGCTGCTATAGCGGCACTCACAACCAGTTCGGACAGGACACGATATTATTCCCTGAGCAATTGGGTGAGCGGGGTGGCCAGTACCGTCGGGCCTCTTCTTGGTGCGATACTGGTCGGCTTTGATTTCATGACGGTCTGTCTTGTCTCTTCAGCGTTGTTCTTTCTCTGTCTGGTTGTGATAACAAGACTGCCGGTTATACATACCAGCCGGGAGAGCAGTCACGTATCCGATAATATACGGCTTGTCGGCCAGGACCGCCGCTTCGCCTCTCTCATCATGTTGATGGCCGGCTACTGGGTTGTCGCTGTCCAGATGGGCATCATCATTCCTTTGCAGGCTGGTATTTCAAGTGGATCGAAAGGTGGGGCCGGTATCGCTCTGGCACTGTCGGCAGCAATAACCATTGCTTTGCAGTATCATCTGACCAGCAGGTTGTCACGGTCTTTCAGCAACCATGCCATCCTTACTGCAGGCATTGTGCTTTTATCGGCCGGTATGGGTGCCATAGCTCTTTTCCAGAGTTTTTCAGGCCTGCTGTTCTGTGTTGCGGTCATTTCGACAGGCGCGGTTCTTGTACGGCCTACCTACCAGGCGATAATCGCCGACACGGCCAATCCAAAGGCTTTGGGGACATACCTCGGGGCAAGCTCTCTCAGTCTGGGATTCGGAGGGGCTATCGGGCATATCACGGGAGGTGCACTTTTTGATGTATCGGTCGAATCCCAGGTGCCGGGACTTCCATGGGTAACCTTTGCTGTTATCGGACTGACTACGGCCATAGCATTGCATTACTGGGTTCGGCGTGCGGGAGTTACGACTACAGCTTTTTCAGATTGTAAATAACAACAGGAGTAAAACGTGCTTAAAGCCAACGGTGTGACAAAAAACTTCAATTCCCATATTGCTTTGAACAATGTATCTCTTTCGGTAACCGGGGGTCAGATTTATTGTTTGTTAGGAGCTAACGGTGCCGGGAAGACAACCCTTATCAATCACTTTTTGGGCTTTCTGAAGCCAACTTCGGGAGAGGTGCTGGTCAATGGTAAAAACGTGATGAACTATCCTCTCGAAACCAAAAGGGATATTGCTTACATCCCTGAGAACGTCATGCTTTACGGTGTGTTGACGGGATTGGAGAATCTCGAATATTTTTCAGCGCTGGCAACAGGCCGGAAAAAGCCAAAAGACCTGTTGATGAAGTTGCTTACGGATGTCGGGTTGCGCCCGGAAGACGCAGTGCGCAGGGTTTCTACGTATTCGAAAGGAATGAGGCAGAAGGTCGGTATTGCGATTGCCATGGCCAAGAATGCAAAAGCCCTTCTTCTCGATGAGCCTACTTCAGGACTCGATCCGAAAGCAGCCAATGAGTTTTCTCTTCTCTTGAAAAAAGCGGCTGAAAATGGAGTGGCGGTTTTTACGACTACCCACGATCTGTTTCACGCAAAAGAAACGGGTAATCGAATAGGGATTATGCGCAGCGGGAGTATGCTTGCCGAGTTCAGCAGCGATGATGTGAGCCATACCGACATGGAGACAATTTATCTTAAAAATATGAGGGATTGAGTATGACATGGCTTATCGTTTCCCGGGAGATACGGGAGTTTTATCGTGACGGCCGGTTTCTGTTTGGTGCAGGGCTGATCGTTGTGCTTTTTGTTACTGCATTTCTTGTCGGTTTCGAGCAGCGGAAAAATGTTTTTTCAGAGCGGGAAGTGGCTCAGCAGCTTGATTATGACGACTGGATCAATCAGCCGGAGCGCCATCCGCATGATGCAGCGCACCAGGGAATGCATGTGTTCAAGCCAATTCCGCCACTTTCGTTCGTCGATCCTGGTATTACCAACTATGTGGGATCAACCCAATGGCTGCAGGCTCATCGCCAGACAGAAGTGAAGTTTCGCCCTGCCCAGGATGCGACCGGGCTTCAACGGTTTGGAAGTTTGACCCCCGCATGGATTATTCAGATGCTCGGTCCCCTGTTGATTATAATTCTGGGCTTCAACAGTTTTTCAGGTGAACGCGAACAAGGTACGCTTCGGCAGTTGATCAGCTTGGGGGTTCCTTCATGGAAGCTGCTGGTGGGCAAAGCCTTTGCACTCTTTCTTGGTGCTCTTCTATTATTGGCACCTCTGCTGATGTTAGCGTTCTGGATTGCTTTCGGCGATGTGCAAGCAGGTGATCGCTATGATGTTTTGATCCGGTTGGGATTGCTTGTTTTAGGCTACCTGGTGTATCTCGGGATATTCATTTTCATGGTTCTTACAGTCTCCGTGCTTACTCCTGCATCGAGAATTTCACTGGTCGTGTTATTGGCTGTCTGGATTGCCGGGACCATTCTTGCCCCCAGGGTGTTGGTCGATGTAGCCCGAACGGTCTATCCTACGCCGAATCAAGTGGAATTCAATGCACAGTTGAACCAGGAACTGCGAAAAGAATATACGGAAGCGTGGAAAGAGCATTTCGGTGTCGAAGATCGCTGGGGAACCGACGTGCCTTTGAGCCGCTGGGGCGAAGCGCTTCAGGTTGATGACCAAGCAGGGTATAATGCTATTGACCGTCATTTTGGAGCATTGTGGAACCGATATGATGATCAACAGAGACTACAGGAGTTTTTCGGATTTGTCTTTCCGATGCTGTCGGTTCGTTCGTATTCCATGGCAATAACCGCTACTGATTTTTCGCATCATCGGGATTTTGCTGTTTCTGCGGAACAGCATCGGCGTCTGATGCAAAATCTTATCAGCAGTGAACTTGTCGAGCATGCAGATGGCCAGGGTGAGCATCATTTCGACTACAAGGTAAGTAAGGAGTTTTGGTCCAGAATTCCGCCATTCGAGTATGCTGCGCCCTCCGTGTTGTTTGCACTGCAGAGGTCGCTGAACAGCTTTGCCATCATGTGTGCAACACTTCTTTTTTCCTTTGTTTTCGCTCTCTTGTCCTCGAGAAAACTTGTATGAAATACGTTTCACAGTCTGAAACGGTCGTAGTGGCAGATAGGCCTACGGGTTCCTGCCATATGGTTGTACTCGGTCGTGAGTTAATTAATCAGTTGGAGTTACCGGATGAAAAACTTTCTGAACATTTTGCATAACGAGTGGCGGATCATGGTCGCCGATAGAAGCCTGTTTCTTGTCTCCCTGTTGCTGATATTTCTTTTAGGCTATGCTCTTTTTATCGGTTTTACCGCAACGGATGTCAGGGAAGAGCGGATACGTGAGTTGGCAGTGCAACAGGAACAAAAACTGTCAGCGACAGCAAAACAAATCAGCCTTATAGAGTCGGGTCGTGAAATGCCGACAGCATTTTCCAATCCACTCAATCCAGCGCTTTTGGGTTCGGGACAGGGAGCTCTGCATGCCGTTATGCCGGTCAGTCCATTGTCGCCCATTGCTTTAGGACAGTCCGATATGCTGCCGGATCATTACAGGGTTTCGATAAGGAACAAGACGACGTTCATGTATCAAACCGAAAATGAAAATCCCTGGAATCTCTTGACAGGGCGTTTCGATCCGGTTTTTGTGTTGGTGTACCTCTTGCCACTCTTCATCTTCGCTGTTAGCTACAATCTTGTTTCCTCAGAAAAAGAACAGGGAACTTTACGTATGCAGTTGTCCCAACCGGTGACTCTGCAGCTTCTCATGATTGCTAAATTGACCGCGCGCATGGTACCGGTGATGATTATTTCCATTCTCGCTATCACCTTGCCGTTTCTCATTCTGCGTGGTACTGCCGTGATAGCATCCGGTCAGTTGCTGTACGGTCTTGTGGCGGTATTGATCGTTCTGGCGTATGCGCTGTTCTGGTTTATGCTTGCGCTTTTTATTAACAGTTTCGGATTCTCTTCGGCAGGCAACGCTCTTATTCTGGTCGGTATCTGGGCTTTTCTAGTGCTTGTGGCGCCCGTGCTTCTGAACGTATACGTCAGCCGTGTGAGTCCGGCTCCTTCGCGTATCGAACTGGCAACAGAGACTCGCTTGATAACTATCGACGGCTTGAACCGCTATCAAGAACTTCTCTCATCGGATTACCGCCATGTCCAGGAGTCATCGATGCTTTTGCCGCAGGATGGACGGTTCGAGGTGCCGGAACGTCTACAGGCTTTTTATCTCATCAACAAGTCGGTGGACGAAAAGGTCGGGACTCTTCTGGCTGACTTCGAGATGCGTCTGTTCGCACAACAGGACCTGGTAGAACGTTTCGGGTTCGTTTCGCCTGCGATCCTCGCCTATGAGGGACTGTTGTCCATTGCCGGTACCGGCACCAGGCGTTATCAGCATTTTACAGGACAGGTGAATGAGTATCATCAGCAATGGAAAGATTTTTTTGAACCTCGTATCACCTCAGGGCTGGCCATGACCGTAGCCGATTTGGGTAAACTGCCGCGTTTTACATGGCGTGAACTCGATTCGGGCGTAGTTCTTATCGGGAGCCTGATGAAGGCTCTGCTGATCTTTCTTATGGTGGCAGTGCTGTTCCTGCTGGGGTTGCGCAACTTTGCGAAAGCCACCGATATTTTGTGATTCCCTTTTTTGTTAACCGATAACTGGAGTAAATTCATGAGAAGATCAGTACTGTTTCAGGCAGTTTTTCCTGCTGTGATATGTAATGTCCTGCTTGTAACACCTCTTTTTGCCGAAGAGCCGGAATTCACCCTTCCTGAAATTTCGGTGGTAGGTGAAAAGGTATCGACGAGTACCGTCGCGCTCGATGATGAAACTGATGCGGCTTCGCGGCTTGGTCTTACGATACGCGAAACCCCGGCCAGTGTTGAAGTTGTCGATCGGGAGACGATCCAAGAGCGTGGTGATCGGACCGTTTTCGAGGCCGTCGACAAGACGGCTGGATTTGCCAGTGCGTCCAGTCCTGCCTCACCAGGTGTTTTTTCTGTGCGAGGGTTTACCGGCAATAGCGTGGCCTGGTTGTATAATGGCATCAGGATTCCCGGTGGAAGTAACCTATCGGCGCGCGTTATGGATACAGCGAATCTTGAAAGGATCGAAGTTCTTCGTGGGCCAGCTTCAGTGCTGCATGGAGAGGGGGCGATAGGAGCGGCTATAAACCTCATTTCTCGACAACCAAAGTTTAGTGAGCAGCCTATTGAAATCGATTATGGATTTTCGAGTTTCAATTCACATCGGTTCCATGCCGGTACCGGAGGGAGTATCAGGGACGATGAAGTGGCATACCGGCTCGATGTGAGTACAAACCGTTACGGCAGCAATATCGATGATGAGCGTACAATTCTGGACCGTGTGACCGGTTCACTGCTCTTCAAACCGTCAGATAACATGTCGTTTACTCTGGAAGCCGACTATATGCGTGATGAAACCGATAACGCCTATTATGGCACACCGCTGGTTGACGGCAAGATCGACGAATCGCTGAGGGAGATCAACTATAATAACCTGACTGACAATATTACCGCATCGGATGCTCTTTGGGTACGCGGCAATTTCGAATGGACACCGGCAGCTGACTGGAAAATCACAAACCGCTTGTACTATTACGATGCTTTTCGTGAATGGCGCAATGTCGAAAAATTCACGTATGACAACGGTGTGGTGACAAGGTCTTGGTGGGGGGATATCGGTAACGATCATCAGGTTATAGGGGATCGTATCGATGCCCTTTACAAAGGTAAGATCGGTGGCATGGAAAACAGACTCCTTGTCGGTGTCGACTTCAGTTATACTGACTTCGAGAGCGATCGAAACGATTTTTCGGGTTCTGAAATAGTTGATCCATACGATCCTCCCGTTGCTGATTTCATTGATGTAGCCGGAGGATACAGAACTCCTCAACGGGACGTTACCATCAGTCAATGGGCTGTCTTCATGGAGGACCAGCTATCGATCATACCTTCGTTCAAACTGGTTGGTGGCTTTCGCTACGACACATTTCATGCGGAGTGGATTTATCTCGACGAAGCGAGTTCGCCGGAAGCATCGAAAACCCATCGTTTCGCATCATGGCGACTGGGCGCGGTCTATGATCTTACTTCGGACATCGCTCTCTACGCTTCCTATGCGACAGCCGTCGAGCCCGGGAGTACCTTGTTGTTGATAAAACGCAATCAGACCCAACTGGATCTTACCGAGGCAAAACAGATAGAGTTGGGGTTGAAACAAACCTTCTGGGATGGTAAAGGTGAATGGACATTCGCAGTCTACGATATTACCAAAACAAATGTTTTTGTTCCCGATCCATCTTCTCCCGGTGACAAATTGGCTGTCGGCCAACAATCTTCTCGTGGTGCGGAACTGAGTCTTGGGCTGCGTCCAAGCCGTCATTGGCAGATCGATGCGAATATCGCTGCGGTCGATGCCCGCTATGATGACTATACGGCCGGGAATCCACCAGTCTCTCTTGACGATAACAGACCACCCTTCGCCCCTGAATGGGTCGGGAACTTCGGCCTTCGCTACATGATGAATGAAAATCTGGGATTTGGTGCATGGGTGAGACACGTCAGTCCGGTGTATGTCGATGATGCCAATACCCTTGAGCTTGACGCATATACGACGCTCGATCTTTCGCTCGACTACAAATTCAACTCGTGGGCTAAAGCTGGTGTGAACGTACGCAATGTCACGGATGAGTTATATGCGAACTGGTCAAGTCATTACGCGACAGATCAGGTTATCATTGCAAATCCGAGGACGTATGAACTGTTTGTCAATCTGAGAATCTGAGGAAGGTGCAATTTTTTTGAAAAGATCGTAATTTTTATTTTGTCTAAATAAATAACGGTTTTATATTATTCACTAACTCCTTTGTTGATTCTCCTTTGTTCTTTCAACCCCTCCGTAATTCGCTTACGGAGGGGTTTTTTTAAGTGACGATATCATAAACGGTTGAACTGCGTGATCAATGCTTAGTGAGTCAAGTGAGATGTATATCCAGACGGTGTTTCGGTTGTCCGAGAAAAATGGCGAAGTAACTATCGGCATGATTGCCGAGGCGATGGGGTATAGTCTCTCGACAGTTTCAGAAAAAGTGAAAAAACTCACCGATCAGGGCCTGCTTTTGCATGAATGGCGTGAAGGGGTGGCTTTGAGCAACGATGGCAGACGGTTAGCGGCAAAACTGCTCAGAAAAAGACGGTTAGTCGAAACCTTTCTGGTTCGTATGGCTGGATATTCTCCTTATGAGGTTCATGAAGATGCCTGTCGCTTGGAGCATGTTGTTTCGGAGCGCTTGACCGATGCGTTAGACAAGATGCTTGGTTATCCGGCCAGAGATCCTCACGGTCACCCTATTCCTTCGGCCGAAGGAGAGTTGAATGGAAGGGAGACGGTTCCTCTTTCCGCAATCGCTCCGGGTTCACAGGCTAAGGTTTCTGCTATCTGTACGACGGATATAGAAAAAATGAAATACATCAATCAGTTGGGCTTTCTGCCGGACAACATGTGCAGGGTTATAGAAAAGGCACCTTTTGACGGGCCTGTGATGGTGGCGATGAACGGGAAAAACGTGCCGGTTTCCTTGTCACTTGCCTCGTTGATCGAAGTTGAAACTTTCGATAGCTAAAAAACACAACAGTCATGATAGATAACGATCTGCTGAAACTTCACAAATCTGTGTTTTTGGACTGGAAAAATAAACTGGGATCGGTCGACAGTCCGCAGGAATCTTTTGAGCGTTGGCTTTTTATACAGGCATCCGGTGTTCTTTTCGGTGGCAAGACGGGAGAGCTGCTCATTGTGAAAAAAGACTTTTTCAGTATGCCGTTGGAATGCTGTCTGATACATGCCGATTCTTTCTGCGAATCATGGGGATTGAAATACAAAATGCTCGTAATGACCGATGGTTCCCTGAAATTCATTGTTTATCGGGAAGATGCGGTGAATCTCCGGCTTAAACGGGCGTCGAAAAAAATTCTTCATTGTCATTTGAGATACCCGTTCGGTTTGAATGCGCATACATTCCTTCATGAGCTGGCAAAGCGCTGGCAGGAAAACGGCCGCATTCCACATGAAATAGGTGTTGCTCTCGGTTATCCCCTGAAAGATGTGTGGGGTTTTATGGGTTTGAATAAATTCCGCTGCAGTGGAAGTTGCGGGTGGCAGATTTTTGGTGATCCGGAGCCTTCGATGAAAACCCGTGCCCGTTATGCAGATGCCCGCAAGAGAGCGGAATGTCTTCTGCGGGCTGCATAGATATCATGACCCGCGTATCGGGTCGTTGACGGCATCAATGGTGCTTTGAATTCGTTTGTTCAGCCTTGTACGATGCATTCTTCCGGGCAGACCGAAACACATGCCTGTGCGTCCAGGTCGGCGCACTCGTTACAGGTGTTTGGATCGATAACATATATGTCATCGCCTGCAGAAATTGCATTGACCGGGCATTCCGCTTCGCATGCGGCGCAATAGGTGCATTCTTCGGTGATAAACAGTGCCATGATAATTCCTCGTTAGTTGTTATATAATAGTACGTTGTTAAAGATGCAGAACCCTGTAAAAGGTCGGACTCCCGTTGGGTTATGTTTTTGCAATAGCCTCCGATGGGCATTGCGGTACACAACGAATGGCTGACATGTTACCACAGTCGTTGCACAGGTTTGCGTCGATAACATAGGTTTTTTCTGTTTCATGCGCCTTGATGGCATTCCGTGGACATGCTGTGCGGCAGCTATCACACATCACGCAGGCATCCGGGTTGATCGTGTAAGCCATGATTCCCTCCTGCTTTAATGATTATTGGAAACATCTCGTTTTTTCTCTGAAGATGCTTGAGTATGGCACATCTTCACCTATAAAGATAGAGCAGGAAAGAGGGTTCGTCAATAAAGAATATTGTAGAGAGGTTAACCGAATTCAGGGTGGATTTTCTTTTGCTCTATCATAGTTAGGTTCTTTTCCAGAAAAAGTTATCACGGCACTTCGTCAGGAATATGATTAACGCCGCAGTCAGGCCAAAGATCGCTATGAGACCGTAGTCGAGTCCGCGTAAAGACCGCCGCATTGACTTTCCGGGTATCAGGAATACGAGCAGCAGCGCAAAAACACTGCCGGCCAATGCTTCCCGCGGATTATCTGCATGGGTGACAATGAGGTGTCGGTATGATGATCCGGGTATGGACTGTGTTATCTGCACAGGAAAGAGGAACGACGCTATGGTTCGGTGCAGTGACATGCTGTGCAGGTATTTTGGGTCGGGCTCGCTCGTGAAAGCATGGATCACTTTGAAATTGGATGAAATGGCGATGCCTCTCGCAGATGAAGTTTCTCTGCCCGGAGTTCGGGTGATGAAGGAGGAGTGGAGAAGGTCGGACCACAGGGTGAGCGTGAACGCTTCAGCGTTGAAATCATCGACAGGCAGCGATTTCAGGGAACAATCTTCTTGCATGATGGCGTATACAGCTTTTTTCGTGATGATGAATCCAAAGAATTTTTTCAAGGGGTGCTCTTTTATCACGATGTCCTCGATCTGTTCGGTAATGCGTTGTCCTGTCGCTCTGCAGGAGGGCTTGTTGTCAGTCATCTGTAGTTGAAAAAGTGCTCCATTGGCATCTGTCAGGAAATAACCGGCATCGTATTCTTTTCTAATGTCGGGATTTCCTCCCATGGAGGTAATCGGAAATATGAAACCGGCTGTTCGCAACGCTTCAGTGAACGCTATGCTTTTTGGCCGGTTTATGACGCCCGTATAGGGAGAGATGAACTCGATGGCGTTACCGTTTCGGATCACTCTGAAAAAATCTGACGGTTTCTGCAGCCTGGCACCCTGCGGGTTGGATTCCAGCATCATGTAAAGCATCGCGGGAGGTGCATTGAAATCACGTGACGAGAGACGTGTGAATTGCCAACCGTGCCGTGCCTGTTGTGGTGTGATCGGTATGCCGTCGATCGTTTCAGGAAACGTTCCCCATTTTTCCAGGTCACGGACATAGAGAAACGGTTGTCCTGAACGGTATGCCTTGCGGGTCAGCGATGTGCCGTTTTCCAGCATATAGCACTGTTCGTCAACTTTGTCGGGATCGCTATGGCTGAACATGAATTGCTTGTATATAGGACTATACAGCATGGTTTTGTGGATCTTTGCCGGTGTGGCGACCCGCCAGTACAGGATAAGCAATATCGCGGAGAGTCCGCAGGTTGCCAGAGTGATGGAAATAATGCGTGCAATGGAATAGAATGGGTTCTTTGACGGCTCTCCCGTGAAGCGCAGGGATGTGTAATACACCAGAGAAATATAACATATGGTTGCCAAAGCATAGGTCCACAGCGATGGTGCGGAAAGTCCATAAGCGTCTTTGGTCGCCAGAATCATCCACGCCGGGAAAAAAGTGAGGAGTGAAAGCAGCTTCATCGGCAAGTCGCTCGACAGGAAAAAAGAGACCGTGGCCAGGTAGGCGATGAAACCGAGCATGCACCAGGGCAGGACGGTCAGCAGCACGGGATAGGTAACGTTCCATGGAAAATGAAACAGCGACAGGATGCCGCCAAGCAGTGTGAGCCCGGTGATGTTCACGCACAGCAGAATGGCCGTGCCCGTCATGAGGAGCAGGGTTATGATGCGAGAGGGATCGGTAGGGGTATGAAACAGCAGTCTCAGACGTTTCCCTGAGGACTCCGGTCTGGCCTGAAGGAAACCGGTGATAATTCCACAGGCGACAAGAAGCATGTATGTACTGAAAAACTGGGGTTGTTTGAAAATGACGGTTTCCCATAACCCGAACGGCCCGTAATGACGATGCAGAGCATGCAGGTTGAGAAAGGTATCGGTTGCTGTATAAATGAGCAGAAGAGGTAACAGCCATATTCCCCTACGGAGTTTGATCCACTCTTTGTTCAGGAGTGATTGCCACTGGTTGTTCATGATGTTGCTGCGGTTAAAGACATATTTGGAAACAGAATAGCGTAACGTTTGTGCCGATTCAATACTTTCCGGTCAACCCTATGAAAGCGTCTTCAAAAGTCATGGTAACCGATGTGATTCCGCTGCAGGGAATCCGGTGCTCTTCAAGGTACTCCTGCAGTTCGGAGCGGTTGAAAAAGCCGTATACGGTGGTTGTCTGCCGGTTGTGTTCCACCCCGAGTATACGGTCGTCCACGGTCATCTGTAATGATGCGGCAGTGCTGTCGAACGTGAAGCTTCGAAATGTTTCCATGAACTTCTTTTTAGCCATGCAGCTGCTGATGCTCCCTTCTTTCAGTACTACCATGTGGTCGATGATCCGGTCGAGTTCCTGGACGACGTGCGAAGTGAGCAGGACGGTGGTGCCGTGAAAAGTGACGTAGTCACGCAGGAAATCGATAAACAGCCTCCGGTAACCGACATCGAGCCCCATGCTGTAATCGTCGAGAATCATCAACTGTGGCATCTGCGCCATGATCAGTCCCAGCACTACCTGGGAACGCTGTCCATGCGACATCTCACTCAATCGTCTCGAGGCGGGCATGTTCATGCGGGAGATCAGGTCATAGTAGATGTCCCTGTTCCATTCAGGATAGAAGGGAGCATAATACCGGTCGAGTTCGGCTACACTCATGAAGTCGTATTGGACGAAACCTTCCTGTAGCAAGCCGATTCTGGAACGAGTTGACGGAGAGAGCGCGTGGCTCTCTTCGCCAAGAATTCTGCAGGTACCGCCCGATGCCTGCAGGAACCCCATCAGGATGTTGATGACCGTGCTTTTTCCGGCTCCGTTTTTTCCCAGAAGGCCGAATATGCTGCCGGCCTTCACGTTGAAACTGATGCCGTGAAGCACGGTTTTCTTGCCGTATGCATGACGCAGGTCGACACATTCGATTAACGTATCCATATAAATGAATGACAAGCACGTTGAAATGATTTAAAACTCACCTCTCAGACCGAGATAGTAACCCCGGCCTCGGACAGTTCCGTCTTCGAGCGCGCTGGTGTCCATTTTGGAGTTGAAAACGTTCAGGACATCCAGTATGATGGTAGTGGACAGTTGCTCCGAAGCGAACAGATCCATCTCTATGGACAGGTCGGACATGAACCCTCCGTCTATGCCCCCTATAACGTATGCTTCGTAATAATACGTGCCGTTCGGGTTAAGCCAGTCCGAACTTTTGCGGGTTTCGCTGCCCGATGTGGTTCCATAGGGGGTCTCACTGCTGATCCGTGCATCCCTTTTCAAGCCCCTGCTCGAATCCCGCCATCTGTTGAAGGAATAGAGACGAAGCTTGTCGTCGAAGAAGCTGCCTTCCCAGGTGAATGTCAGCACCCACGGCGCATTGTAGTTATCGGCGGGCATATCGACCCTTTGCATCAGCTCGCCGTCGTAATACACCTTGGAATAAACCCGTTCGATGGAATTGGATTCCTTGTACACGTTATCGCCGAACCCGCCGTTAAAGGTTTTGGTTTTTGAGGTCGTTGCGCCGAATGTGAAGGCATGTTTACCCCAGTCCCCGGCATCGAAGGCGCGTGTGAGGGTTGCCGTGAAACCGTCGTAGGAGCCCTGACCGTCGTTGGTCATCCAGTATCGGGTCTCGTCGTCTTCTTTTTCACTCATGTTCATCAACTGTTTCCTGTGATCGCGATGGACCATCTTGACACTGTAGTCGAATCCCGCAACGGAACCGATCAGGCCGCCCATGATTTCGTCGGAGTAAGGTGTGTCGAGACCCTTTGCCATGTAGCTCTTGTCGGCGCCGGTAACGTTGTCGGCGATCTTGATCCATTCGTCGCCTTGTTTGAGCCATTGATTTTTCACAAAGGGGCGGTATCGGTCGAAGGCGTAGGTCCGAAGAGCCGTGCCGTAATAGCGATTATAACCGGAGATCAGGCGCAGCGTGCCGTCGCCGAACGTGTCGTATTCGGCTCGCAAGCGGTGCGATATATCGAGGTTTTCGGTGTAATCGTCATAATCGAGGCGAAAGCCGGGAGTGACCAGCAGTCTTTTCCATGCCAGATCGGCCTCTGCATAGTATCCCAGCGTCTTCAGCGATCTTGACTGACTATATTCCAGGTAATTTGATGTAGTGCGAATTGCCCTGGAAGGCATTTTAACGAGAACATCGACCATTGCGGCTTCATTCCACATGTCTATCGTGGCTGCATTGACGTTCACACCCGTTGATATGGCCTTCAGAAGCAGCAGGTTCAACTCTCTTGACTCGAAGTCCACACGGAGATCGACGCTGCGTTTTTCGACCGTTGCGTCACCCACACCACCATACTGTTCGCCGTCGTCTGTAGCGAGATCGATATAAGAGTAGCGGTAGTTGGTTTTGGTATCCCGGCTGTAACCGTTTTCCGAGTAGGCGGCTTTGAAACTGAGCAGGCCGAGGCCGGTTACCCAGTCGGCGCCGGCGCTGAAACGGTAGGCGTCGTTGTAGATCTCCCAGTCGCTGTCCGCCCAGGCAGCCCGCCACCGTTTTTCGGTATATGGCGCATATGTTGCGTCAAACGTCAGCAGGAGATTGCTGTTAGGGTTGAACAGAAACCTGGCGAAGTAGTTTTCATTGGTTCTGAACTGTTCGTCGTCATCGTATACATAGGTTCTCGCCCCGTCTCTTTCCCGTCGTTCCAGCGGTATGGTGGAATGCTGTCTCGATGCGGAGAACAGCAAGGCGGCCTTGTCGGTCAGGGGGCCTTCCAGAACTGCATTGAGATTGTAAGTTGAAAAGTCGGGTTGATTGTCGGGCTCTTCGGATGCTTCATCCACGTCACGCATGACGAACCATTCGCTTCTCGTATGCCTGCCGGAAAGGGTGAAATGCCACCGGTCGGCACGTGGATTGCGCAGCTCCGCATCGATCAGGCCGCCGGTAAACCCTCCGTATTTGGCGGGGACATTGCTGGTATAGGCGGTCACCGATTCGACCAGACTGATATCATAGAACAGGTTCTGATCGGCCCCGTGGACGCCCAGATCGTTGAAGCTCGCTCCCGCATTGTTGTTTTCAGCGCCCAGACCGCTGGGGTTGAAAGTGTTGGTGTTGCCGATTCCGTCGATTGTGAAACTGTTTTCATAGGGTTTTGCACCGTTGATCGAGACCCGGGGAGGCCTTATTTCACCAGCAGTCAAACTCGAACTTTCATCGTTGGAAAACTGCACGTCGGGAAACACTTTCAGCGCTCCCGTTATCGAGCCGGTATAGTTGGGCAGAGACTGAAGGCTTTCTCCCCCGATCGTGCTTTTTCCCGGCTCGTCTGCTGCTTCCCTGACAAGTATGGGGTTGAGCCGAAGCGTTTTGGACGTATCCGTTTTGGATGTATCTATCCTAGGTGTCTCTGCTGTATTTTCAGTCGCTGAGGTTCTTTGAGGCAGTAACACACTGCCTGTTGCCGATAGCAGAATGATCGACAATAGTGCGGGTAGGACAGGTTTGTTGTGCATGAGGTACTGATTTTACTGATGCTGCTTTAGGATACTGCTATAAATGCCTATGAAGCGCATGCATGCATATCAATGGCGGTCGTAATTTGTCTATTTTTTTTATTTAGACAAAATAAAAATAAACAAATTAAGAGATTGAAAACATGTAGGATGGTAGAAATCGGGATGTGTTTTTCCGCAAGATCTTACACATTTGGGGCTGTGATGTGTTGTAAGTATTTATGACAGGAGCCTGAAGGCTGGAATGTCTGAGCAGCTCTTTGTCTCACGGCAACACCTCTCAATCCACTCAAAGAAGTGATAGAATCGAGGAATGGATTAAGAGAGGTGCCTATACAGATGTTTGAAGGTCTACTGTATCCACTGATACCATACATCATTGCCTGTGCAGCAGGAGCAACTGCTTTTTTTGTTTCCGCATGAACTGTCGGGTGTTTCCTTACGGAGCTTGCCTTTGCGGATCCAGTGCTCGAGCATCGGCTCAAGTGTCTCAGGTGAAGCATTGTAATGGACACTGAGATCGTTGATCGAGACGATACCCCTGTTTTGCAAGTATTCTTTCAGTTCAAGAAGAGACATGAATGATACTGGTTTGATTGGCATGACGGGAGCACCCTTGTGATACTCCCGCTTTTTGAACGGTTTATGCTTCTTCTCTCCGTCTACCTTTCAACCACATAATTACAACTGCAACAACGAAGATAGAAAGCATGGAGAATGTCCAGAGCAACGATCCTGCAGGGTTTACGGAAAAAGTGCCGAGTTGATAAAAAATCACAGCTGCAATATATGCCAGGCCGGTAGTCCATAGCCCAACAAAAATTGTCCATCCAAGGTTTGTTTCACGATATACCGCTGCGATCGCCGCGACACAGGGAAAGTAGAGGAGAACAAAAAGCAGGTAGGCGAACGCACCGACTTTGCCGTCGAACAAGTTGACCATCGATCCGAAGATAGAGGCTTCGACCTCTTGTTCTTCAGCTGCTGTTTCCATGTCGGAAACATCTCCGATAGAGATTCCCAGCGGGTCGAGTACGGTATCTGCCAGGTCCCCGAGATTTGCCGGTATTGTCGCAAAAGATTCGTTGATACCGGCCCAGAAGTCGAACTCTTCATTTTCCTCATCACTCTTCTCTCCGTCGCTTCCTATCTGGGCATATAAAGCGTCAAGCGTACCCACAACCGCTTCCTTGGCGAAAATGCCGGTGAAAATACCGACGGTAGCCGGCCAGTTGTCTTCAGTGACCCCCATCGGGGCGAATACTGGCGATATTGTTTTGCTGATTGACGAAAGCACTGAATTTTCAGTATCCTCGTTGCCAAATGAACCATCCGTTCCCAGTGAATTGAGAAAGCTCAACACGACGATGACCGGGACAAGCACTTTTCCTGCACGAACCAGGAATGATTTCAGGCGGTCCCAGGTTCTCAGCAGAACACCTTTCACGGTAGGGAAATGGTATGGGGGGAGTTCCATAAGAAAATGACTTGTTTCGCCTTTCAAAAGAGTATTTTTCAAAACCAGAGCGGTCAGCACGGCAAACGCAATCCCTATCAGATAAAGCAGGAATACAATGTTCTGTCCTCCTACCGGAAAAAACGCTGCAGCGAAAAGAGCGTAGACAGGAAGTCTCGCGCCGCAGGACATGAAGGGATTCATCATGATTGTCATCAGGCGGTCTCTCTGGTTTTCAATGGTCCGGGTACCCATGATAGCCGGGACATTACAGCCAAACCCTACCAAGAGGGGGATGAATGCCTTTCCAGGCAGACCAAGAAAACGCATTCCCCGGTCCATGACAAATGCCGCTCTGGCCATGTAGCCCGAATCTTCGAGAAAAGAAAGGAAGAGGAACATAAATCCGATGGGAGGGATGAATGTCGCCATGGTTTGAATACTGCCGCCAAGCCCTGAAGCCAGGATGGTGAGCAACCATTGTGGGGTTTCAAGCGGTTCGAGCAGTGCGCTGAGGCCATCGACGAAAATAGTCCCTGCGAACATGTCGAAAAAATCGATAAAAGCACCGCCAAGATTAATGGTGAACATGAACATAGTGTACATTGCTGCCAGAAAGATCGGAATACCCCAGAGGCGGCTCAAAACAACTTTGTCAATTTTGTCCGAAACGGTTTCCGAAACTTCCAGTTTTCTCCGGACCACTTCGTTGACTATTGTACTGATTTGGCGGTAATGACTATCGGCCACGATAATGTCGATGTCTTCATCGAGTTCTAGAGAGAGCTTCTGCCTTGACTGTGAAATTTCATTTTGCAATTCATTGTCGACAAGCTTTTCCAGAGGCAGGTCTCCTTCGAGAAGCTTAACCGCCATCCATTGAGGATCAGCGTCCGTTTGCCTGCCGTTGGTACGAAGTTTTTCGGCGAAAGTTTCAATTGCGGTACTGAGGTTTCGAGGGTATTGTGCCGGCGAACGGTACTCTTTATGGCGGTCGATTTCCTGGTAAATAGCTATTTTGAGAGCAGGGATTCCCTTGTTTTTCGATGCAATGACGGGAATGATTCGGCAGCCGAGTCTCGATTCAAGAGCATGGATGTCGATCTCAAGGCCCCGTTCGTTGGCAACATCCATCATATTCAAGGCTATCAGTACCGGAACGTTCATTTCAAGCAAACGGCTTGTGAGGTAGAGATTCCGTTCCAAGTTCGAAGCATCGACGATGTTGATGATCAGTTTTGCCTCTTTTGACAGTATATATTCTCTTGCAATTTCCTCATCAACTGACGATGCTGTAATGGAGTACACTCCCGGTAGATCGACCAGCTCTATTTCGAGATCTTCATGAGTGTATGTTCCTGTCTTACGGTCAACGGTTACACCGGGCCAGTTGCCGGTTTTCTGGTTCAGGCCGGTCAGGGCGTTGAACAGTGTCGTTTTTCCGCAGTTCGGGTTACCGGCGAGTGCAATCGTTGCCTTTCGTATGTTCTTTTGGTTTGGCGTGGTTTGTTCATTCACTATCATGGTGTCGGGCATTATTGCACCTCCTCGACGATTATTCCCTCGATGTCTTTTTTGCGTAATGAAAGTTTGTATTGCTTGATCAGGACTTCGACGGGGTCTCCAAGGGGCGCAATGCGTACAATCTGAACTCTTTCTCCTTTGAGAACGCCCATGTCGATCAATTTTGATTTGAGAGAACCGGAGCACGAGATTTTTTTGATCCGCGCGGTTTGTCCTTTTGTAAGTTCCGACAGTTTCATACGTTGCCGCTCCCTATTAAAATGTTCTTTGCCAGTCCGCGTCCCAGGACCATTCTGCTGTCCTGAAGCTTGACTAAAAGCGGGCTGCCGTTTCGATTTTGCAGCACGGTCACCTGTTGTCCTTCATAAAAACCCATTTCTCTCAGTCTTGTAGCTCCATTGTGGTGCGACCCATGGCCATGACCGTGTTGCTGGCGGTGTCCATTGTTGAGGATGCCAACGATTTTGCCAGTCATGCCCTGTTTCATTTGTGTCAGAGGTGTCATTGCGCTTGTTATTTCTCCGGTTACATTGTCAATGCTTGTACCGGTTTTGTTTTCTTTTGGTGCCGCATGCTATCGTGTTTTTTGTCTTCCATTGTCGCAGGACTTGTTCGAGAATATTTTCGGTTTTATGATGGATTTTCGCTGTAAAAATCTGACAGCATGTTCGAGAGAAAATATATTGATTTAAATGGACTAAATACAAATAGGTTTTTTGAAAAAGGAGAATCGGTGGGGTTTGATACCGATATTGAGTTATTATGCGTTTTCAGAAAAGGAGCAACGCACAGTCACAATATGTTTCAGTTCAGTCTTTTTCTCGAAAGGGGATGCCGTGCTCCAGCATGTAGGATTGTATGCGGTCGGCATGATCTTTGTCTTCGAGGTTGAGTTGCTTGAACAATTCGTCGGAAAGAGAGCAGGATTTTCTGTTCATGAACTCCTGGTAATGGATTTCTCCAACAGATTGTTCGAGATCATACGCGGTTTGAAATGCATCCTGGCGTGAAGGCGGGTTGGTCTTGTACTCGGCGATAAGGGTTTCAAGTTCGGCGTTTGAGGATTGCAGAGCCTTGAGATCGGAGGTCAGCAGGTTTTCCGGGAGGAGACCGGAAGGTTTTTGAATGTTTTTTTCATTACGGAGAAGTGCGGCGTGGTTTCGTTCTTCGATCGAAAGCTGCCACCAGAACTCTTCGTCTTCCTCGAAGAGTTCGTGAAACAGTGTGTAAAGCCGGCTGATATTGATTTCGTGGGCTATAGACAGGTCGAGAAGTTCAGATAATGATGTATTCATGGGAAAAGGAAAAGGTGTGTTGGCGTGACAGGTTCGTTAATGTAAATTTCAATGTTTCGGTGTACAATGTCAACCATCAATTACGATAAAAATGAGCGTAAAAAAACTCGATAGAAATTTTTTCCAGCGTTTGTTCGGTATCTGTGCGACTCCCAAGCCTCAGCAGGAGCAAAGTTGGAAAAAGGTAGATGAAAAAATCACTATTGACCTTAACATGATGCCCGAGCTCGGCAGTAAAGGCTCCGCCATACGGATTGAGGGGAAAGGGGTTGATATTCCTGTACTTGTTGTGCATGGGGATGATGGGGAATATCACGCTTTCGAAAACAGATGCACTCATGGAAAGCGTGCTCTCGATCCTGTTCCCGGAACAAAAACAGTTCAGTGCTGCAGTATCGGAACTTCAACATTCAACTATGATGGTACTTTGGTCGAAGGCCCTGGAAAAGGACCTTTGAAGGTTTATGAGGTGAGCCGAATGGGAGAAACCTTGAGCATAGTTGTATAGAATTGCTGTTCAATGTTCCGGAAAATTGTTTCTGGCGGACAGACCGGTGTCGATCGGGCAGCCTTGGATTTTGCTTTGGCGCATGGAATTGAGCACGGTGGGTGGTGCCCGAAAGGGAGGCTGGCAGAAGATGGAAAACTGGATGAAAGATACCGCCTGAATGAAACGCCTCGAAAAGAGTATAATCAGCGGACCGAATGGAATGTGAGAGATTCCGACGGCACGTTGGTTATCTTCAGCCTTGAGTTGACAGGTGGTACTCTCTATACCTGTGAGGTCGCCCGAAAACAGGGAAAGCCGGTCTTCACAGCCGAATCAGGAGGTTTCGGGAAAGAACGGGAGGTGTTTGACTGGTTGGTAAACAACAATATCGAGGTAGTGAATATCGCCGGCCCGAGATCAAGCTCGGAGCCGGGTATTTACGCTATGACTCTGGAGTTTCTCGGGAACATTTACGCTTGCCGGTAAGCGGCGTATTCCTGCAGACTTTTAACGCCAAACTCCTGTTGACGAAGGCATGCAATTGCCTGCACGGACGCCTCGGCAGCTTCGATGGTGGTGACAAATGGAACGCCGTTCATGACCGATGCCGCCCCGATAGCTTCCTCGTCATGCAATGCTCTTTCACCCAGAGGGGTGTTGATGACAAGGTCGATCTTGCCGAGCCTGATCGTGTCAAAGACATTCGGTCGTCCTTCTTCGCCAACTTTGAACACTTTTTTGCATTCAATACCGTTGTCAGCAAGAAACTGTTGCGTTCCTGCCGTGGCTATGAGGTCGAATCCAATATCGTAGAGTTTTTTTGCGATATTGATGATTCTTTCGTCTTTATCATGATTGTTTACGCTGATAAACACCGATCCGGATGTCGGAAGCTCCATGTTCGCTGCCTGGTATGCTTTTGCGAAAGCTTCGGGAAAATCGTATGCGAGGCTCATGGCTTCTCCCGTTGAACGCATTTCCGGACCGAGATACACTCCGGACTTCAGGAATTTCGAGAATGGAAAGACCGGCTCCTTGATGGCAAGGTGGCTCATGCCCAGTTCATCGCAGTCAGCCAGGCGGTATTCCTTGCGAAGGTCCGAGAGCTTTTCTCCAAGCATGACCCGTGTTGCGATTTTTACAAGCGGTACAGCGGTCGCTTTCCCAACGAACGGAACGGTACGGCTTGCTCTGGGATTAACTTCGATGACGTATACCTTGTTATTCTGAACAGCATACTGAACGTTCATCAATCCAACCACATTCAGGCTTTCGGCAAGCCTGCGTGTATACTCTTTCATGGTTTCGATAACAGACGGATCGATGTTATGGTAAGGAAGAATGGAGGTCGAGTCCCCGCTGTGTATACCGGCGGCTTCGACATGCTGCATCATACCGCTGACAACGCAGTCCGTACTATCTGCAAGCGCATCGATATCGAATTCAACAGCGGTTTCAAGAAAGCGATCGATCAACAGCGGATATTTCTCCGAGATGAACAATGCCTGGTCGACATATTCCTTGAGCGAGTCATCGCTGTATATGATTTTCATCGCTCGTCCCCCCAGGACATAACTGGGTCTTACCAGGACCGGATAACCGATTCTGCCGGTGATCTCCTGTGCTTCTTCGAACGAAACCGCGGTATCATAATCCGGATGTGGGATGTCGAGCTTACGAAGAAGCGCTCCGAATTTTTTTCTGTCTTCGGCAAGGTCAATTCCTTTGGATGACGTGCCGAGAATTGCAACTCCCGCTTCTTCGAGTTTTGTGGAAAGTTTCAGCGGTGTCTGACCTCCAAAGCTTACAATGACGCCAAGGGGCTGTTCATGCTCGAGAATACGAATGGTGTCTTCGAACGTAAGGGGTTCGAAATACAGCTTGTCTGCGATGTCGTAGTCGGTAGAAACGGTTTCAGGGTTGCAGTTGATCATGATAGACTCGTAACCGGCTTCCCTGAGTGCAAAAACGGCTTGAACGCAACAGTAATCGAATTCTATTCCTTGCCCGATACGGTTCGGGCCACCTCCCAGTATAACCACTTTTTTACGATCTGAACGAACCGACTCGTTTTCCTTGTCGTATGTCGAGTAATGATAGGGTGTTTTTGCGTCAAATTCAGCCGCACAGGTGTCAACCGTTTTAAATACGGAGTCAAGACCGTACTGTTTTCTCAGGTTACGGATGTCTTGATCGGAAACATCGAAGATGTAGGCAAGTTGACAGTCGGAAAAACCGTGTTCTTTTGCCTTTAAAAGATGTTCTTTAGATATTTTACAAGTCAGGCTGAGGACTTCTTCGGACAGGTCTGAAGCTGCTGTTGTCATGCAGAGTCGATGAGTTTTACGTAGCTTACAGGAAAAGCTGAAACTGATAAAGAAAGATAAGAAAAATACCCTGGTAATCGTAAATCCGTGAAGTATACAAAAATGTGAAGGGTTATCAAAGAGGGGGGTTGTATCCGAAGATTTTTTACATTACTGTACGTTATATGGAGTTTCGGACCACCTGTTTTACCGCCGCATTCCATCATTTCTTTTGAGTAGAAATGCAACTGCTTTGGAGTGCCGGTTTGGTTTTTTACAGGGGTCATTAACATTAGGGATATATCAGTATGGAACAGTCGAAGATTGATTCAATTGAGTCGGCAATTGAGGATATAAAGGCGGGAAAGCTTGTTATTGTTATCGATGATGAGGACCGTGAGGACGAAGGTGATTTTATAGCTGCCGCTGAAAAAGTAACCCCGGAAATGGTGAACTTCATCACGAAGGAGGCAAGAGGTTTGCTCTGTGTCGCAGTGACTATGGAACGCTCGAAAGAATTGCAGCTCGATCCTATGGTTCAACGAAACACTTCACAGCATGAAACCAATTTTACCGTATCGGTCGATGCTCTTGCCGAAGGGGTGACAACCGGTATTTCTGCCTACGATCGGTACATGACGATAAAGATGCTGGGAGACCCTGATACCCATGCGGACGATTTTTCGAGGCCCGGCCATATTTTCCCTTTGCGTGCAATGGATGGGGGGGTTCTCAGAAGAGTCGGTCATACAGAAGCCGCGGTTGATCTTGCCGAACTTGCAGGGTGTTCACCTACAGGACTTCTCTGTGAAATCTTGCATGACGACGGAAGTATGGCCAGGTTGCCCGAGCTCCTGAAGATCAAAGAGAAATTCGGGTTGAAGCTGATTACCATAAAGGATCTCGTTGCCTATCAGATGAAACGCAAGAAACTGGTTTCACGGTTGGTGGAAACAAAGCTGCCGACGATGCACGGAGAGTTCAAGCTGATTGCCTATGGAACATGTTGTGATGATAAACAGCAAAACAATCTCGCTTTTGTAAAAGGTGACGTAGATACTGACGAGCCGGTTCTGGTGCGTGTCCATTCTCAATGTGCTACTGGCGATGTTTTTGCTTCGTTGCGTTGTGACTGCGGAAACCAGCTTGCCGCTGCCTTGCAGCAGATCGAAAAAGATGGCAGGGGCGTTCTTGTTTACCTGATGCAGGAAGGGCGTGGTATCGGTCTTATCAACAAACTCAAAGCGTATAATCTTCAGGATCAAGGTTTCGATACGGTGGAAGCCAATGAAAAACTCGGGTTCAAGGCTGACCTTAGGGATTATGGTATCGGGGCGCAAATTCTTCAGGATCTCGGGGTGAAGAAAATGCGTCTGATGACCAACAACCCGAAAAAGATTATAGGGCTTGAAGGATATGAGCTCGAGATAGTCGAAAGGGTTCCGATTGAAATAGCTCCTAATTCGGTCAATCAAATGTATCTTGAGACCAAGCGGGATAAAATGGGGCATATGATTTCGTGTTCCTGCATTTGTACATCTGAAAACGACCATCAGCATAAATGATAAGCCAAGCTCGATAGCCAAGAAGAGTGTATCGGAGACAGAGGGCTGTTGAACTGTATTGATATGTTGAAGACGGATACGATTATCTCCAGGTAAGTGTTGTGAGTCAATCGGTAACTAACCATTAACTATAAGAAGAATAAACAGCATATGAACATGGATGTCCTTCAGAAACAGGATAAAGAGATTTTTGAGGCGATAAGCGGAGAGGTTCGTCGCCAGACAGAAACTCTCGAACTGATTGCATCGGAGAATTTTGCAAGCAGGGCCGTTATGGAAGCTTGTGGTTCGGTCATGACAAACAAATATGCCGAAGGATATCCTGGCAAAAGGTATTACGGGGGATGTGAATTTGTCGATGTTGCGGAAAATCTTGCAAGGGAACGTGCAAAAAAACTGTTCGGTTGCGAGTATGTCAATGTCCAGCCACATTCGGGTTCGAGTGCGAACATGGGAGTGCTGTTTGCTGTATTGAAGCCCGGCGACAAAATTATGGGACTCGATCTCTCACACGGTGGCCATTTGACTCATGGAAGCAAGGTCAATTTTTCAGGTCAGTTTTTTGATGCCCATACCTATGGGGTAGACAGGGCGACAGGTTGTATCGATATGAACAAGATCGAGGAAATGGCTCTTCAGGTTCGTCCGAAGCTTATCATTTGCGGGGCAAGTGCCTATTCCCAGGGGTTTGATTTCAAAGCATTCAGGGAGGTAGCCGATAAGGCAGGGGCTTTTCTCATGGCCGATATCGCTCATCCGGCAGGTCTTATTGCTTCCGGTTTATTAAACGACCCTATACCGCATTGTCATTTTGTGACAACGACAACTCACAAGACCCTTCGTGGACCTCGGGGGGGCATGATCATGATGGGTCAGGACTTTGAGAATCCTCTTGGGATTACCGTAAAGACAAAGAAAGGTGTGCGTACCAAAATGATGTCTGAGGTGATAGATGCCGAGATCATGCCGGGTATTCAGGGTGGTCCGCTTATGCATATCATTGCTGCCAAGGGTGTTGCTTTCGGTGAAGCCTTGCAGCCCGAGTTCCATGATTATGCCGTACAGGTTCGTAAAAATGCAGCTGTTATGGCTGACAAGTTTATCGGTCTTGATTACCACATTGTCAGCGGTGGAACAAAAAACCATCTCATGCTGATTGATCTGCGCAACAAGGATGTTACCGGAAAGGTAGCGGAAAACCTTCTGCACGAGGCAGGTATTACGGTCAACAAAAATATGGTGCCATTCGATGATAAGTCTCCTTTTGTGACGAGTGGTATCCGTATCGGAACTCCGGCGATGACGACAAGAGGGATGAGCGAATCACATGCAGAAGCCATTGTAGGGTTCATCGATAGGGTAATCAGTGCAGCTAACGGTGATCAGTCAGAAAAAGTTTGTGCGGAAGTGAGGGAGGATGTCAAGGCGATGTGCGGAGCATTACCTCTCAATGATTTTGGCCCTACTCCATGAATGAGAAGCTGGAATTCGGAAGACTGTTGAATTGTTAAGCGACATGTCGGGATGCTCGCTCATGTGAGATATTTGTGGATGATCCCGTAGGGGCGAAAAATTTTTCGCCCCTACTGTGCTTCGGTGATGGCAATTCATTAGAGGCTTGTCTGATGTTCTCAAAGCCAATATCGGATCTCGGGGTCGAATGCTATCCCTCCCAACTCGTCACGTTCTTATCTGAGAAATCATGGTCTACGATATTGCTGCGGATGTTGTTGTGGCGTTCCATCTTTTGTTTATCATCTTCGTCATTGCAGGCGGATTACTGCTCTTTGTGAAACGCTGGGTCGCATGGTTCCATCTCCCTGCAGTTGTCTGGGCTGTGATGATCGAGTGGAAAGGGTGGATATGTCCCCTGACTCCTCTGGAAAACTATCTTCGATATAAAGCACAAGGTTCCGGTTACGAGGGAGGGTTTATCGGGCACTATCTTCTTCCCATTGTTTATCCGGCAGGTCTTACCCAGGAGATACAGTATTTTCTTGGGGCATTGGTGATTGTTGTGAATCTTCTTTTTTATGGTGGATACACAGTTTTCTCGTTACGCAAGAAGTGAGATGAAAAAAGGGAGTGCTGCCGAAAACATTGGGATTTGTTGTTACCTGCGCTTGAGCGCAAGCCACAGGAGACCTGCCAATAGGTACACTGAAAGGAACGTCATAAGCTCGAAAAACATGTTCGAATGTATGAACTCGAAAAGCATAGGGGTTGTTTGTCGGGGGTTAACAGTGATTTTGTGATAATATTATACGAAATAAATCGCACACTTAGTACGATTTAGCTACACTAAGGCATTTTTTTTAAGCGACAGTACCGGTGCGGGATCGCACTTAATGGCTTTGCAGAATGATCTTGATCATCTTATTGACCTCTGCTTCGGTTGTTTGTTCTTCCTTTCGCAAAATGTTGAGTTCGGCGGCAAGTTTTTTTTCCGTGTCGAGATCAGGAGCGGTGCGTAGTTTTTCAGTTACCCGCTTTCTTTTTTCTCGGAAATTTTCCAGAATAAGGCTTCTCACTGAATCGAGAAAGGCGGTTAAACACCGTTTGGCTTTTTGCTGCTTTTCATCGAATGATTCGTACCATCGGTTGCTCACCGGAGGATCTATCAAGAGGCCTGAAGCGAGGTCGCGTGCTTCGGGAAGCGATATCGAGCTTATTTCCGTTGTAATGTCGAGGTAGCTGTCAGGAACGCTCTGTTTTTCTCGATATCGTTCGACAAGGTGTTGGAGTATATGGGTTGCAAGTGGATTGGATAGTTTCAGGAGAGCTTCATGCGAAGCGCAAAACTCAAGTACTTCGTTTCCATACCAGGTGCTTTCGAGCAATGCTTTGATAAATGTTTTTTCAAGCACCGAAAGCGAGGTTTTATTTGCGGTACTTTTATCTGCAGCCTCTTTTTCATTCTCAGATCGTTTTAAAAGACGCTTAACTGATTTATCCTCAGCCATGATCTTCTTGAGAACCGGTACGCTTATGCCGACTTTTTGTTCGAGCTTCTGCAGGTAAAATTCTTTGCGGATAGTGTCGGGAACAAGTGCGACCGTTTTGAGCATTTCATGGACCGCTTGTGATTTTTTCTCTGGCTGTTCGAAAAAACCGAGCTTGCGGTAAAAGGAGATTTGGAAATCGGTGAACGATTCTCGTGAGCTTTCCACGAACTGCAGAAACCCCTCTTTCCCTTTTTTTCTTATCAGACTATCCGGATCTTCACCTTTCGGGAGAGAGGCTATCCATGGCGTAAGACCTGACCCGACAAGGATGTCAATTCCTGAAAGCATTGACTTTATACCGGCTTCGTCACCGTCATAGACAAAGAGCACGTCTTCGGTGTATCTTCGCAATATTTTTGCCTGTTCGCGGGTCAGTGCAGTACCGCAGGATGCTACTGCATTGCAGAGATCAGCCTGGTGAAGAGCCAGTACATCCATATAGCCTTCTACAAGAATAGCCAAGGCCTCTTTGCGAATGGTTTCTTTCGCTGCATGCAGGCCATAAAGGACTTTTGATTTGTCAAAGACTCTGTTTTCGGGGGAATTGAGGTATTTGGGAGCGTTTTTATCGCTGCTGAGTGTTCTTCCCCCAAAACCGATGACCTGGCCTCCAATGGAAAAAATTGGAAACATGATCCGGTTGCGAAAATAATCGTAGTAAGAGTTTTTTTTCGGGTTGTGATAAACAAGGCCGGTTGAGACAAGATGCTCGAGTGGTATTTTTGAGCGTTTTGCATGGGAAAGCAGATATTCCCACTGGTCGGGTGCACAGCCAAGGCCGAATGTTGTTATGGTTTTGGGTGTCAGGCCTCTTTTGGTTACAAGATAACCGAGTCCTGCTTTTCCATCCGAGGAATTAAGCAGTCGGTTGAAAAGCCTTGCCGCCCACTTGAGCGTTTCATGGGAGGTCTGCTCGGCCGGACCAGGAGTTGCTGGCCCTTTCACGTAGTTGCTGATATCCACACCGCAGCGTTTGGCGCTTATTTCGACGGCTTCAGGGAAAGAGACCTTCTCCATTTCCATAATGAAGGTAAAGACGTTTCCCCCTTTTCCGCTGGAAAAACATTTGTAAATCTGCTTGTCCGGAGAGACGACGAACGAGGGGGTTTTTTCCTTGGTGAAGGGTGAAAGCGCCTTGAAGTTTCTGCCTGAAGGCCGGAGTTTCACATAATCCGATATCACATCAACGATATCGCAGCTTTCACGTATTTCATCAATTTTGTTCTGCGGAATCATTGGAGGATACTGTATTCTTTTGTTGCTTGGTCTGTATTGTGTTTTTCAGATTTTTTTCCTTTTGGTTTGCTTGATGCTTTTGATCATATGATAGCGTGAAAAACAGCAATTCGCAATTATCGGGCATTCGTATCGTGATTTATTTGTGGGGACGAGCAAGAAAAGACCGATCAGAGAAAAAAGATTTTTCCTGAAACTTTCCTTTTTTCTAAATTTCTCGACAGTACTTTGAAAAGGCTTATCGGTTGAGGTTGAACAGAGGTTTTTCGCAGTTGTTTTTATTTGTATACTTCCCGTGACCAATCGAGTTCATGTTCCGCAGTCGGTAGTATATCCACAATATGTTTAAAAATATATTCATGCTATGAAACAAGGAATATTCACGCTACTCCTGATCGTGGTGACGACGGTAGTGTCGGGGGGTTTTTACCTTTGGATGGGAACGACCCCGGATGGAACGACCTTTCACGAGCTCTACAAGGGGGGGCAGGTGGTGATAGTGCTGATGGCGCTGATATTGATGGTGATCGCCTATATCGTGGAGCGGATGATAGCGTTGAACAA